>CAKTNQ010000009.1:0-51763 GCA_934589185.1 uncultured Oscillospiraceae bacterium
TATAAATATGACCAGCTCAAGGCCGAAAACGAGCAGCTGCGCACGCAGCTGGCCGAGGCCCAGGCGCAGGCGCGCGAGGGGCAGGAGGCGATCGCGGAAAACGAGCGCTACCGGGACCTGCTGGGCTTCACCCAGCGGCACACGGACTTCGAGCTCGAGCCTGCGAACGTCGTGTCCTACGGCGCGTCGAACTGGTCGAGCACGCTCACGCTCAGCAAGGGCAGCGACAGCGGCATCGCGGTCGGCGACTGCGTCATGAACGAGTCCGGCGCGCTCGTCGGTCAGGTCATCGAGACCGGAAGCTCCTGGGCGACCGTGCGCACCGTCATCGACGTGGACATGAGCGTCGGCGGCTATGTCAGCGGCAGCGGCGCGACGGCCATGGTCCTCGGCGACTTCACGCTCATGCAGGACGGCTGCGTCCGCTTCGGCTATCTGGCCGAGGGCATGAGCATCTTCACCGGCGACACCGTGCTCACGTCCGGCAAGGGCGGCGCGTTCCCGGCGGGCCTCGTCGTCGGCACGATCACGGACGTGCGCACCGAGGCCGGCGGCCAGCAGACCTACGGCGTCATCACGCCCGCGTGTGACCTCGGCGAGCTGCTGCAGGTGTTCGTCATCAAAGACTTTGACGTGGTGAGCTGACATGTGGGCGGATCTCATCAACAAGGATAAAGTACACCGCGCGCTCTGGTGCGCGCTGTACATGGCCGTGACGCTCCTGCTGCAGAACACGGTCTTTGCGCACATTGCGCTCTTCGGCGTGCGCGCCATGTTCGTGCCGGCGGTCGTCGTGGCGGTCGGCGTGTTCGAGGGCGGCACGTGGGGCGCGGTGTTCGGCCTCATCGCGGGCTATTTTGGCGCCATGGGCTACCCCGGCACGGGCATGCTCTTTGCCGTGCTCTTCGCGGTCATCGGCTTCGGCGCCGGCATGCTCGCGGACTATCTCATCAATAACAGCCTGCTGCCGTTTCTCGTGACGTGCCTGGCTGCGTTTCTGCTCACGGCCTTCTGCCAGATGTTCCGGCTGTGGATCTTCCACGGCGCGTCGTTCTGGCGGCTGCTGGCCGTGGCGCTGGGGCAGAGCGTGTTTTCGCTGCCGCTCGCCGTTCCGTATTACTATATCAGCCGTGCGTTTCACCGCCGGCGTGCCCTGCGCTGAGTTTTTCGGCGCGCCCGACCCCCGAAAGGATCTTCGCTATGGAAAAACCCATCAAACCCGGCCGCGTCGCCGCGCTCGCGGGCTTCCTCGTGCTGCTCGTGATCGTGTTCGTTGTCGCGCTCTATAAGCTGCAGATCGTCGACGGCAAGGCGTACTATGAGGAAAACCGCAACAGCGTCGCCAGCTCCCAGACCGTGGAGGCTGCGCGCGGCAGCATCCTCGACCGCTACGGCCGCGTGCTTGTGTCGAACACCAGCTGCAATAACCTCATCTTCAACCCCGACGACCTCTTCGAGCAGGACGACCCGAACGGCATCCTCCTGCAGATGGCGCGCACCGTCGCCGCCTGCGGCGACACGTATGTCGACGAGCTGCCGGTCACGGCCGCGCCCCCGTTTGAATATACGGACATGAACGACACGCAGCGCACGCAGCTTAAGGGCTTTCTCAAATACGCCGGCCTCGACGATGAGGCCACGGCCGTGGAGCTCATGAGCTACTGCCGCGAGAAGTTTGAGATCAACAACAACTATTCCGCGACTGATATGCGCATCATCGCCGGCCTGCGCTACTCGATCAAGACGCGCTATATCGACAAGCTCTACCTGCCGGACTATGTGTTCGTCAAGGACGCGAGCATGGAGCTCATCACGTCCCTGAAGGAAAATAACGTCCCCGGCTTTGAGGTCACGGTGTCCTATACGCGCCAGTACCACACGAATCTTGCGGCGCACCTGCTCGGCTACACGGGCCTGATGACCGCCGAGGAATACACCACCTACAAGACCCAGGACTACCCCATGAGCGCGACCGTCGGCAAGGACGGGGCGGAGCTCGCCTTTGAAAAATATCTCCACGGCACGAACGGCACGGCCATCGTCACGAAAAACGCGGCCGGCACCGTCACCGGCACGACGTATACCACGGAGCCCGAGCCGGGCGATCAGGTCAGCCTCACGATCGACCTCGATCTGCAGTCGGCTGCCGAACAGTCGCTGACCAAGGGCATCGAGAACATGAAGTCGAAGTCGACGGAAACCAGCGACGCCGTCGGCGGCGGCGCGCTCGTCGCGGTCGACGTTGCCACCGGCCAGCCGCTGGCCATCGCCAACTACCCGACGTTCGACCTGCAGACGCTCTTCCAGAGCGAGGAGAATTACAAGGCCGTCTCCGAGTCGGACAACCAGCCGCTGTTCAACCGCGCGCTGCTGGGCCAGTATTCGCCCGGTTCGACGTTTAAGCCCTGCACGGCCATCGCCGGCCTGACCGAGGGCGTCATCACCACCGGCACGCGCATCCAGTGCACCGGCACGTTCCGCAAGTATGAGGACACCGGCTACGCGCCCAAGTGCTGGATCGCCTCCTCCGGCGTCACACATGGTAATGACAACGTCACCGAGGCCATCCGCGACTCGTGCAACATCTTCTTCTACACCGTCGGCGACAGCCTGCCGATCGACACGCTCGCGCGCTATGCCGCGGCCTTCGGCCTCGGCGAGCACACCGGCATCGAGCTGCCGGAGAGCACCGGCCAGATGGCTACGGAGGCCGTGAAGAAAAAGCTCGAGAACACGAACTGGTATGTCGGCGACTCGCTGCAGGCGGCCATCGGCCAGTCGTACAGCCTCTTCACGCCGCTGCAGCTGGCGGAGTACTGCGCCACGATCGCCAACGGCGGCACGCGCCACAGCGCGTCCATCCTCAAGAGCGTGCGCAGCTACGACGGCAGCAAGCTCATCTATGAAAATCAGGCCGAGGTGCTCAGCACCGTCGAGACCAGCGATTATAACTGGGCCGCCGTGCAAAAGGGCATGTACCTCGTCGCCAATGACCGCGCCGGCAGCGCGTATGAGACTTTCGGCGACTACGGCGTGAAGGTCGCCGCCAAGACCGGCACCGCCCAGCTGGGCGATAACCAGGTCAACAACGCCATTTTCATCTGCTACGCACCGTATGACAATCCCAAGGTTGCCGTGGCGGTCGTTGTGGAGCACGGCAGCGCCGGCGCTTCCATCGCCTCCATCGCGCGCGATTTTCTCGACGCATATTTTACCGTCAAGACCGTCAACACTGCCCCCGAGAGCGAGCTCTCGCTGCTGCAGTGACGGCCGCTGACCAGACAGAGAGGAGTTAACCACATGAACATTGCACTGATCGCTGACGACGGCAAGAAAGAACTCATGGTCCAGTTCTGCATCGCATACTGCGGCATCCTGGCCAAGCACGACCTGAGCTCGACGTTTACGACCGGGCGGCTCATCTCCGAAGCCACCGGCCTGAATATCCGCACCTACCTGCACTCCTCGCAGGGGTGCCAGCAGCTCGACGCCCGCATCGCGTATAACGAGATCGACCTCGTGCTGTTTTTCTGCGACGCGGAGAGCGGCCATTTTGACGAGGTCAACCGCATGGCGCGCTTGTGCGACCAGCGGCAGATCCCGTTCGCCAGCAACGTGGCCACGGCCGAAGTGCTCATCCTGGGCCTGAACCGCGGCGACCTCGACTGGCGCGACATCGTCAACCCGAAAAAGAAATCGTAAGCCCGAAAGGAATCATCATCACCATGGACAAGATCAAACCCCGCACCCTGTCCGGCTTCATGGAGCTGTTGCCGGACAAGCAGGTGCAGATGGACAAAATGCGCGCCGTTCTGGCCGAGACCTACGCCCGCTACGGCTTCACCCCGCTCGACACGCCCGCCATCGAGGCGGCCGAGGTGCTGCTGGCCAAGGGCGGCGGCGAGACGGAAAAGCAGATCTACCGCTTCACGAAGGGCGAGAGCGATCTGGCACTGCGCTTTGACCTCACGGTGCCGCTGGCGAAGTATGTCGCTGCCAACTACGGTCAGCTCACCTTCCCCTTCCGCCGCTATCAGATCGGCAAGGTCTGGCGCGGTGAGCGCGCGCAGCGCGGCCGCTTCCGCGAGTTTTATCAGGCGGACATCGACATCATCGGCGACGGTGCGCTCGATATCCTCAACGAGGCCGAGATCCCGGCCATCATCTACGACACGTTCACCCGTCTGGGCCTGCACCGGTTCCGCATCCGCGTGAATAACCGCAAGGTGCTCAACGGCTTTTTCGCCATCCTCGGCCTGAGCGAGCAGGCGGGCGACGTGCTGCGCACCATCGACAAGCTCGACAAGATCGGCGCGGACAAGGTGCGCGAGCTGCTCACCGATACCTGCGGTGTCACGAGCGACCAGGCGGACGAGATCCTGCGCTTCATCGCCTGCCCGGGCACGAGTGCGGATAAGCTCGCCTTCCTCGAGCAGTACCGCGGCCGGAACGAGACGTTTGACCTCGGCCTCGACGAGCTGCGCACCGTCGTGGGCTACCTGCCTGCGTTCGGCGTCCCGGAGGAGAACTTCGAGCTCGACCTCACGATCGCGCGCGGTCTCGATTACTACACCGGCACGGTGTACGAGACCGTCCTGCTCGACCATCCCGAGGTCGGCAGCATCTGCTCCGGCGGCCGCTATGACGACCTCGCGGGCTACTATACGAACAAGTCCCTGCCCGGCGTCGGCATCTCCATCGGTCTGACGCGCCTGTTTTACATCCTGCAGGAGCAGAACATGATCTCCGACGCCGTGCTCACCGCCCCGGCGGACGTGCTCATCCTGCCAATGACGGACGACCTGTCCGCGGCCGTGGCGCTGGCGTCCATGCTGCGCGCCGGCGGCCTGCGCGTGCAGCTCTACAGCGAGCGCAAGAAATTCAAGGCCAAGATCGGCTATGCCGACAAGCTCGGCATCCCGTTTGTGATCTTCCTCGGCGAGGATGAGATCGCGCAGCACGTCTGCGCGCTCAAGAACATGGCCACCGGCGTGCAGGAGGCCGTGACGCAGGAGACTGCGCTCGAGACCATCCGCGCGGAGATCGCGCGCCGCAGCGCCGGCGCGATTTTGCGCGAGCCGTGACCCGGTCAACCCACCGCCGCCGCACCGCCGGAGGCGATATTCGATAGAAAGAAAGGGAATCAGGAGTATGTTTCAGTCCCGCACACACACTTGCAACGAGCTGCGGCTCGAAAACGCCGGCGAGCAGGTCCGCATCGTCGGCTGGATGGAAAATGTCCGCGAGGTCGGGCAGAATTTTGCCTTCGTCGTCGTCCGCGATTTTTACGGCACGACCCAGGTCGTCATCGAGACCGAGGACATGATGAAGGTCGTCAAGGCGCTCAACAAGGAGTCCACCATCGCCGTGGAGGGCACCGTGCGCGAGCGCGCGAGCAAAAACCCCAAGCAGCCCACCGGCGACATTGAGGTCGTGCCCACGAAGATCGAGGTGCTCGGCCGCTGCCGCTACAACGAGCTGCCGTTCGAGATCAACCGCAGCCGCGACGCCGACGAGGCGCTGCGCCTGAAGTACCGCTATCTCGACCTGCGCAACCCCGCCGTCAAGCAGAACATCATCCTCCGCTGCCAGGTGGTAGCCGCGCTGCGCGCCGCCATGACCGCGCACGGCTTCCTCGAGATCACGACGCCTATCCTCACGGCCTCCAGCCCCGAGGGCGCGCGCGACTATCTCGTGCCGGCGCGCAAGCACCCCGGCAAGTTCTATGCCCTGCCGCAGGCGCCGCAGCAGTTCAAGCAGCTGCTCATGACGGCGGGCTTCGACCGCTATTTCCAGATCGCCCCGTGCTTCCGCGACGAGGACGCCCGCGGCGACCGCAGCCCCGGCGAATTCTATCAGCTCGACATGGAGATGGCCTTCGCCACGCAGGACGACGTCTTTGCCGTGCTCGAGGACGTGCTCCCGCCGATCTTCGCCAAGTACGGCAAGTATGACATTGCGTCCGAGGCGCCCTTCCGCCGCATCTCCTATCGTGATGCGATGGAGACCTACGGCTCCGACAAGCCCGACCTGCGCATCGACCTGACCGTGCAGGACATGACGGCGCTTGTCGCCGGCAGCGACTTTGCGCCCTTTGCCGCGGGCAACACGGTCAAGGCCGTCGTCGTGCCCGACTGCACCATGGCGCGCAAGGCCATTGACAAGCTCTGCGCCGACGTGGAGGTGCAGGCCGGCAGCAAGCCCTACTGGTTCAAGGTCGACGAGCAGGGCAATTTCGCCGGCGGCATCGCCAAGTTCCTCACGGACAAGACGGCCGAGATCACCGCGGCCCTCGGCCTGAAGCCGGGCTGCTTCGTCGGCGTGACGGCCGGCAAAAAGACCGCCGCGCAGAAGACGGCGGGCGTGCTGCGCACGAAGCTCGGCACGGCCGTGCCGGGCCACATGGACAAGGAGCGGTACGAATTTTGCTGGATCGTCGACTTCCCGATGTACGAGATCGGCGAGGAGTCCGGCGAGCTGGAGTTCTGCCACAACCCGTTCTCGATGCCGAACGGCGGCCTCGAGATCCTCGAAAAGGCCGAGCGCGGCGAGGTCGATCCGCTCGATATCTACGCCTACCAGTATGACCTCGTGTGCAACGGCGTCGAGCTCAGCTCCGGCGCGGTGCGTAACCACGACCCCGAGATCATGGTCAAGGCGTTCGAGCTCGTGCGCCTCGGCGAGGACGATGTCAAGGCCAAGTTCCCGGCCATGTACAACGCCTTCTGCTACGGTGCGCCCCCGCACGCCGGCATTGCCCCGGGCGTGGACCGCATGGTCATGCTCCTCGCGGGCGAGGACTGCATCCGCGAAATCATTCCGTTCCCGATGAACAAGAACGCGCAGGACGTCATGATGGGCGCGCCCGGCACCGTCGAGCCGCACCAGCTTGAGGAGCTGCACATCGCCGTCGTCGGCGACACGGAGCCCGATACCGAAGCGTAAGAAAAAATGTGACGGCGCCCCGGCCGAACGCCGGGGCCTCGTCCGTGAAAGAAGGCGAGCGGCTTGCTGTCCAAAATCCAGTCCCTCGGCTGCCGGGGCGTGACCGGCTACGCGGTCAGCGTGGAGTGCCACGTGTCCAACGGCCTGCCGGGGTTTGACATCGTCGGCCTGCCGGATGCGGCCGTCAAGGAGGCGCGCGAGCGCGTGCGCAGCGCCATCAAGACCAACGGCATGAAGTTCCCGGTCAGCCGCCTGACGGTGAACCTTGCCCCGGCGGACACGCGCAAGGCCGGCACGCTCTACGACCTGCCGGTGCTGCTGGGCATCCTGTGCGCCACGGGGGAGATCCGCCAGCCGCCGGCCACGGCGGCGTTTTTCGGCGAGGTGAGCCTCGCGGGGGACATCCGCCCCGTCACCGGCGCGCTCACGATGGCGCTCGCGGCCGAGCAGATCGGCCTCAAGGAGCTCTATGTACCGGCGGGCAATGCGGCCGAGGCCGCCTTTGCCGACCGGGTGACCGTCTACCCGGTCGAGAACATTGCCCAGCTCGTGCACCATCTGCGCGGGGACAAGCGCATCACGCCAAAGACGGCGCCACGGCTCGAGACCGAGCCGCGCTTCCCGGTCGATTTTGCCGAGGTCAAGGCGCAGGAGAACGTCAAGCGCGCGCTCGAGGTGGCCGCCGCCGGCGGGCACAACATCCTGCTCATCGGCCCGCCGGGCGCGGGCAAGTCCATGCTCGCCAAGCGCCTGCCGACCATTCTGCCCGCGATGAACCGCGCCGAAATGATCGAGACCACGCAGGTCTATTCCGTCCTCGGCCTCACGACACCGGACGACCCCGTCGTGCGCATCCGGCCGTTTCGCGCGCCGCACCACACGGTGTCGAACGTCGCCATGTCCGGCGGCGGCAGCGCGCTGCAGCCGGGCGAGATGAGCCTGGCGAATAACGGCGTGCTCTTTCTCGACGAGCTGCCGGAGTTTTCGCCCGCCGTGCTCGAGACGATGCGCCAGCCGCTCGAGGACGGCAGCATCACCATCTCGCGCGCGACCGGCTCCGTGACGTATCCGAGCCGCTTCATGCTCGTGTGCGCCATGAACCCCTGCAAGTGCGGCTGGTACGGGCACCCCTCCGGCCGCTGCCGCTGCTCGCCGCGCGACGTGCGCCGCTACCATGCGCGCGTGTCCGGTCCGCTGCTCGACCGCATCGACATCATTGTCGAGGTCCCGGCGCTGGAGTTCGACGAGCTCACGGAGCCCTCGGCCGGGGAGCCGTCGCGCGCCATCCGCGCGCGCGTCAACGCCGCCCGCGCCGTGCAGCGCGCCCGCTACGGGGACGACACCACCACGACGAATGCCCACATGGGCCCGCGCGCCCTTGCGGAGTTCTGCGCGCTCTCGCCCGAGTGCGAGCAGCTCATGCACCAGGCGTTTGACAGCATGGCCCTCACCGCCCGCAGCTATGACCGCATCCTGCGCGTCGCGCGCACGATCGCCGATCTCGACGGGGCGGAGACCATCGGCCTTGCGCACCTGGCCGAGGCCATCCAGTACCGCACGTATGACTTTTCCGTCGCCGAGCCGTGAGCCCGGCCGGACAGAAGGGAGCTTCGTCATGTACAATAATAACTATAATTACAACCCCAACTGGTACCAGCCGCCCGGACCGCAGCCCGGCAAGCATGAGGCCACCGTCGCCATGGTGCTCGGCATCGTCTCGTGCGCGCTGCTCATCTTCGGCTACACGGCGCTCGGCTCGGTCGTCACGGGCATCATCGGCCTGATCTATGCCTCCCGCGCCAAGAGCCTCGGCTTCAACGGCACGCCGCGCACGGTCGGGTATGTCTGCTCGCTCATCGGGCTCATCCTCGGCGTGCTCGTGTGTCTGCTGCTCGTGTGGCTCGGCGCGTGGTCGGTCGGCGTGTTCATCACGCTCATTGAGCGCTGCCTGTGATATCCTGAAAGAAAAGGAACGAACGATTTATGAAGGATCTGCTGCTGTGCAAGCCCGGAGAGATTTTTCTCAAGGGCCTCAACAAGCACTATTTTGAAGAGAGGCTGGTCGCGAACGTCAAGCGCCGGCTCAAACCCATCGGCCACTTCCGCGTGACGTATTTGCAGTCGGCACTGTACATCGAGGCCGCCGACGACGCGGCCGACCTCGACGCGGCGTATGACGCCGTGCGCAAGGTGTTCGGTATCGCGACGATCACGCGCGCGGCCGCCTGCGAGAAGGACAAGGACGCCATCACGGCCCTTGCCAAGACGTACCTGCACGACGCGATGACGGCGGCGCACAGCTTCAAGGTGGAGACCAAGCGCTCGGACAAGCGCTTTCCCATGACGAGCATTGAGCTGTCGCAGTACGTCGGCGGCGAGCTTGCTGAGGCGTTTCCCGATACGGTCGTCGACGTGCACGACCCGGAGCTGACCGTGCGCCTCGAGGTGCGCGAGCAGGCGGCGTATGTCCACGCGCAGGCCGTCGAGGCGGCGGGCGGCATGCCCGTCGGCTGCAACGGCGCGGCCGTGACGCTGCTGTCCGGCGGCATCGACAGCCCCGTGTCCTCGTACATGATCGCAAAGCGCGGCGTGCGCCTTGTCCCGGTGCACTTTTTCTCCTTCCCGTACACGTCGGAGCTCGCCAAGGAGAAGGTCCTCTCGCTGGCTAAAGAGCTCACGGCCTACACCGGCCGCATGACGCTGCAGATCGTGCCCTTCACGCACATCCAGGAGGAGATCCGCCGCGCCTGCCCGGAGGAGTACTTCACGCTCATCATGCGCCGGTTTATGATGCGCATCGCCGAGGACATCGCCGCGCACAACGAGTGCAAGGCCATCGTCACCGGTGAAAATCTCGGTCAGGTCGCCAGCCAGACCATGGAGGCCATGGCCTGCACGCAGGCCGTGACGCATCTGCCCGTACTCCAGCCGCTCATCGGCATGGACAAGCGCGACATCGTGAAGATCGCGCGCGAGATCGGCACATTTGACACATCCATCCTCCCGTATGAGGATTGCTGCACGGTCTTCACCCCGCGCCACCCCAAGACCCGCCCGACCGTGGCGGAGGTCGCGGAGGCGGAGGCTGCGCTCGACATCGACGCGCTCGTGCGCGAGGCAGTGGACGGAATTGAAAGGATCCGGATCGATTTATGAATGCAGAACTCATTGCCGTCGGCACCGAGCTGCTCCTCGGCGACACCATCAATACCGACGCGGCGGCGGTCGCGCGCCTGCTCTCGGAGCTGGGCATCAATGTCTACTGGCAGACCGTCGTCGGCGATAACCGCGCGCGGCTCGAGCAGGCGGTGCAGCTTGCCCGCACCCGCGCCGACCTCATCATCACGACCGGCGGCCTCGGCCCCACGTGCGACGACCTGACCAAGGAGGTCGTGGCCGGCGCGTTCGGCATCCCGCTCGAGCTCAATAAGGCCGAGGAGGACCGCCTGCGCGGCCTGTACCGCGAGCGCCACGCCTACATGACGGAAAACCACCTGCAGCAGGTCATGCTGCCGCGCGGCTGCACCGTGCTGCAAAACGACTGGGGCACGGCTCCGGCCTGCGCGTTCGAGGCCGACGGCTGCCTCGTCATCATGCTGCCCGGCCCGCCGCTGGAGTGTGAGCCGCTGCTGCGCTACCGCGTGCGTCCGCTGCTCGCCGCGCGCGGGGACGGGATCATCGTCTCGCACAGCGTCAAGATCTTCGGCATCGGCGAGGGTACGATGGAGTACCAGCTGCGCGATCTCATGAACGAGATGCAAAATCCCACCCTCGCGCCCTATGCCAAGGAGGGCGAGTGCCTCGTGCGCGTCACGGCCAAGGCCCCCACGGAGGCCGAGGCCGAGACCATGATCGCCCCGTGCCTTGCGCGCGTGCAGCGCGAGCTCGGCGCCTTCGCCTACGGCGTCGACACGCCGAACATCGAGACGTGCGCGGCCGAGCTCCTGCTCGCGCAGCACAAGACCATCTCCGTGGCCGACAGCTGCACCGGCGGCCTGCTCGGCGACCTGCTCACGAACGTGCCGGGCGCGTCGGCCGTGTTCGCCGGCGGCATCATCGCCTATAACGACGCGGCCAAGACCCGCCTGCTGGATGTCGACCCCGCGCTCATCGCGCGCTGCGGCGCCGTCAGCCCCGAGGTCGCGGCCGCGATGGCCGAGCACGTGCGCGCCGCCTTCGGCACCGACCTCGCGCTGAGCATCACGGGCCTTGCCGGCCCGGACGGCGACGGCGTGCACACCGTCGGCACGCTCTTCGTGGCCCTCGCCACGCCGGACGGCACCTTCCACCGCACGCTGCACAAGGACAAGTGGGGCCGCGTGCGCATCAAGCATGCGGCGGCCAACCACGCCTTCGACATGGTGCGGCGCTACCTCACCGGCCTGCCGGTGGAGTTCGAGGAAACCTGCTGATATCGACCATTACGGAACGCATTTGCGGCCGGAGCTTTGCTCCGGCCGCTTTTTTACAAAAAAGCGCAAAAATAACCGCATATTCCAGAAAAGATGTATCAATCGGATATTGTGGAAAACCGCCGAATTATGTTACAATACATTCTGTATGACTATGCCTGTATTCCGGGAGGGACCAGGCAAATCCGCGGGACGGGACGAGACGTATGGCCATCACGGGAAAAATCCGACAAAAGGTGCGCGACGGTTCTCTGCGTGAGATGTGGCGGGAGGCAAAGTGGATGTTCACCTACATCCGCCGCTACCGCGCCGTCGTCGGCATCCATATTCTGCTCGGCATCCTCGGCACGGCGCTGTCGCTGCTGTCGAGCGTGGCCATGAAAACGCTCATCGACGTCGTCACCGGCTTTCAGACCGGGGCGATCTTCACGGCCGCGGCTTGGATGGCCGGCATGCTGCTCGGCAGCGCCGCCATGCAGGCGGCCGCCTCACGCATCGCGGCCGTTATCAACATCCGCGTGCAAAACGGCATCCAGGCCGAGGTCTATGACCGCATGCTGCGCACCGACTGGGCCTCGCTCGAGCAGTTTCGCTCCGGCGACCTGCTCAACCGCCTCAATACCGACGTCACCAGCGTGTCCGGCGGCGTGACGGGCCTGCTGCCGAGTTTCGTGACGGCGGCGGTGCAGTTTCTCGGTTCGCTGATGATCATCCTGTGCTACGATCCCGTCATGGCGCTCATTGCGCTCATCGGCGCGCCGCTGTCCGTGCTGTGCTCGCGCACGCTCGTGCGCCGGATGCGCAGCTATAACCGCCGCATGAAGGATATCAGCAGCGAGGTCATGTCGTTTCACGAGGATTCGCTGCGCAACCTCACGTCCATCAAGGCGTTCGGCATCATGGACGGCTTTCGTGACCGGATGTGCGCCATGCAGGGGAAATACCGCGAGACGTACCTGGACTACAATCGCTTTTCGGTCATTGCCGGGTTCGTGATGTCGATCGTCGGCCTGCTCGTCTCGGCCGGCTGCTTCGGCTGGGGCGTTTACCGGCTGTGGACGCACGCGATCTCTTACGGCGCGATGATGATGTTCCTGCAGCTGACGACCATGCTGCGCAGCGCGTTTTCGTCGCTCATCGGTCTTGTGCCGACCGCCGTGTCCATCACGACGTCCGCCGGCCGGCTCATGGCCGTTGCCGATCTGCCGGAGGAGCCCGGCGCGCGCGAGACGGCGCCGGTCCCGGACGCATGCACGGTGGAGCTGCGGGACGTGACCTTTGCCTATCCCGGCGGCGAGCCGGTGCTCGAGCATGTGGACTTTCGCGCCCGCCCGGGCGAGGTCGTGGCGCTTACCGGCGCGTCCGGCGAGGGCAAGACCACGATGATCCGCCTCGTGCTCGGCCTTGTCCGGCCGGAGGACGGCAGCGTCTGCCTCACCGGGGCGGACGGGCAGTGCCTGCCGGTCTCGGCCGCCACGCGCGCGGCGTTCAGCTATGTACCGCAGGGCAACACCGTCTTTGCCGGCACGATCGCGGACAATCTGCGCATGGTGCGCCCGGAGGCGACGGATGCGGAGCTCATCGCCGCGCTCGAGACTGCCTGCGCCTATGACTTTGTGCGCCAGCTGCCGGACGGCATCTATGCCCGCACGGGCGAGCTCGGTCACGGCCTGTCCGAGGGGCAGGCGCAGCGCATTGCCGTGGCCCGCGCCGTGCTGCGCGGCGCGCCGGTGCTGCTGCTTGACGAGGCCACCAGCGCGCTCGATGAGGCCACCGAGCAGCGCATGCTCGAAAACCTCATGCACAGCGGCCGCGTGCAGACGTGCGTGCTCATCACGCACCGTGCAGCCACAGCCGAGCGCTGCCCGCGCCGCTACACCCTGCGCGGCACGCGCCTGACGGAGGAGACGGCAGCATGCGCGTTGTAGACACGGAATCGCTCATGCGCGACTATCGCAGCGCTCTTGCCGACGGTGCGGAGCTGCCGCTCGTGGTCTCGGGCGGGAGCATGCGCCCGTTTCTCGCGCCGGGGCGCGATACGGTATATCTGCGCGCGCCCGACCGGCCGCTCCGCCGGGGCGATATCGCGTTTTACCGCCGTGCCAACGGGCAATATGTTCTGCACCGCATCTGCCGTGTACGCGGCGGGCAGTTCTGGTTTGTGGGCGACGCGCAGGATGTGCGCGAGGGGCCGCTGCCGGCGTCGTGCGTATTCGCGTATGTGACGGCGGTGCGCCGCAAGGGCCGGCTGGAAAAGCCGGGCATGCCCCTGTGGGCGCTGTTTGCCGGCCCCTGGCTGTGCTTGATCGGCTGGCGGCAGCGCATCCTGCATGTTTACGGCCGTCTGCGGCCGCATCTGAGATAAAAATGGAGGAATGAACCATGCGCAGATCCAAAGATTATCTGCTGCGCACCATCGCCGGGGAGACGATCCTGATCCCGACCGGCGCGGCGGCGCGGCAGCTCAGCGGCCTGGTTACGCTCAACGAACTGGGCGCGTTTATCTGGCAGCAGCTTGCCGATGACTGCACGCTCGACACGATCGCAGCGCGCATCACGGCCGAGTACGACGTGGACGATGCCACGGCCCGCGCCGACGCGGAGAATTTTTTGCAGTCTCTGCATGAAATCGGGGCGCTGGAGCATTTTTAGTGAGGAACGTCTGTGATTGATCTGCACACACATATTCTTCCGGGCCTGGATGACGGGTCGCCGGATCTGGAGACGTCGGTGCTGATGGCCGCCGTGGCGGCGGAATCGGGCGTGACGCATCTGGTCGCCACGCCGCACAGCAACCAGCGCGGCGCGTTTGAAAACTATGCCTCGCCGGCGCTGCAGGTACGCTTTGACTGCCTGTGCACGGCCGTGCACGAGGCGGGCATCCCGCTCGAGCTCTCGCTCGGCATGGAGATCTTCGGCACGGGCGATGTGCTGCAGCTCCTGCACGACGGACGGCTGCTCACGCTGGGCGGCGGGCGTTATCTGCTCATCGAGTTTGGCTTCCACGAGGACCCGCTGCGCATCGAGCGCCTGCTGGATGCGCTGCTCGCGGACGGATACTGGCCGGTCGTCGCGCACCCGGAGCGGTATTACGGCCTGCAGCGCATGCCCAACTATCTGTTTGACTGGGCCAACCGCGGCATCGTGCTGCAGGTGAACAAGGGCAGCCTGTTCGGCCGCTTCGGCCGCGGGGCGCAGGCCCTGGCCGCGGCCATGCTCGAGCGCGGGCTGGTCGGCTGCGTGGCGAGCGATGCGCACGGCCCCGATGTGCGCACGCCGGATCTTGCCGGCGCGTGGGACTATCTGGCCGAGCGCTACTCCGAGGAGCTGGCGCGCTGCCTGCTTGAGGACAATCCGGGGCGTATTCTGCGCAGCGAACCGCTGCCGGAGGGCCGGTTCCGGCCGTTTTTCTGAAGCAAGTAGAGAGGTGTTTTTGTGAAGAAACTGACTTCTGTGATCCTGGCGGTCGCGCTCGCGCTGTCGATCCTCGGCATGCTGGGCACGCGCATTTATCAGGCGGTAGCGTATGGCGGCGCCGCACCGGAGATCACGTTTGATGCCGATGTGCTTGAGGTGCCCACCGGCGCGGACGATGCGGCGCTGCTCGCCGGCGTTACGGCGACGGACGCCGAGGATGGCGACGTGACGGCGTCGCTGCTTGTTGAGGGCGTCTCCGGCCGCAATGACGACGGTACGGTGCGGGTCACGTATGCGGCCTTCGATTCTGACCGCCACGTGACGAAGGCGACGCGCGCCGTGCGCTACACGGACTACACGCCGCCGCGCTTCGCACTCTCGCAGTCGCTGGTCTGCCGCACGGGCGGCAGCCGCGTCCTGTCGACCTATGTCACCGCGAGCGACAGCATCGACGGCGACCTCTCCGGCCGCATCAAGATCGCGCTGACCGACGGCAGCTCGCTGGCCATTGCCGGCACGCACACGGCGGAGCTGCGCGTGACCAACAGCCTCGGTGACACGGCGACGGTGCCCGTTACGGTTGAGGTCACGGCCGGGGACGTCAACCCCGCGCGTATCACGCTCACACAGTATCTGATTTATCTTCCGGCCGGCAGCAGCTATGCGCCGCTGGATTATGTTTCCGGTGTCAACGGCGGCGACAGCAAGAATGGCGTCACGGCGGATTCGGCCGTGAATACGCAGGTGCCCGGCGTGTACGAGGTGGTTTTCTCGTACCGCAGCGGCAATACCGAGAGCCACACGCGGCAGATCGTCGTGGTGGAATGAGAGGCGGTGGATCCATGGACGAACAGAAAACGCAGACCTCCGCACAGCCGGGACAGCACGTCCCGCTGCTGCTGATTGCGCGTGAGCTGTGGCGCAGGCTGGGGCTGATCCTGATGTTTGCCGCCACGATCGCCGCCTGCGGCTACATTGCCGCCACGCTGCTCTACCGTCCCGTGTACCAGACGCAGACGACGTTCGTGGTCTCGGTGCGCAACGGCGGCACGGTGTACGCGAATCTCAGCACCGCAACGAGTATGGCGGACACTCTCTCGACGTTTTTTGAGGGCGACGTGATGCGCAAGTGCATCACCAACGACATCGGCACGGTCAATGGTACGATCCAGGCCAAGCAGATTCAGGAGACGAACCTGCTGACGATGACGGTCTCGGCGCACACGCCGCGCGATGCTTACCGCATCACGCAGAGCATCCTGCACAATTATAACGAGCAGGCGGGCAAGCTCCTCGGCGACGTGGCGCTGGATGTGCTGCGCCGGCCGACGGTGCCGGTCGCGCCGTCGAACGGCTCCGGCGCGATGCGCATCGCCGAACTCAGCGGTCTCGCGGCGGCACTTGCGGCGGTCGTGTATCTGGCGGTGCGCGTGTATCTGCGCGACACGGTCAAGCGCGAGGCGGACGTCGAGCAAAAGCTCGACACGCGCCTGCTGGCGACGGTGCGCCATGAGAAAAAGTACAAAACGCTGCGTGCCCAACTGCGGTTCCGCAACCGTAAGACGAGCATCCTCATCACGAACCCGACGACGGGCTTCGCCTTTGTCGAAACGTTCAAGCGGCTGCGCACACGCGTGGATTATCTGCTGCGCCGCGCGCAGGGCAAGACCGTCATGGTCACGTCCCTGCTCGAGGATGAGGGTAAGAGCACGGTGGCCGTCAACCTGGCGCTGGCCATGGCCCGGCGGCATAAGAACGTGCTGCTCATCGACCTCGACCTGAAAAAGCCCGCGCTTTATAAGCTGCTCGACTGCCAGCAGGAGAAGTTTTTCCCGCTGGAGATTTATCTCGCCAAGGGCGGGTCCGCGGATGCACTGATCCGCCACGATGCGGCCCGCGGGATCGACACCATTCTCAGCCGCAAAGGCGCAGGCAGCGCCGCCGACCTGCTCGGCAGCGACCGGCTGCGCGACCTGCTTGCGCAGATGCGCGAGCGGATGGACATCATCATCATCGATACACCGCCGATGAGCGCCGGCGGTGACGCCGAATGTATCGCCGATCTGGTGGACGCGGCCATTCTCGTTGTCCGGCAGGATCAGGCCCCGGTGCGCGCGCTCAACGACTGCATCGACGTGCTGCGCCGGTCGGACGCCGAGGTGCTCGGCTGCGTGTTCAACAACGCCTATGCTGCGTCCATCGGCGACCGGCAGAGCTACGGTTACGGTTATGGCTATGATTACGGCTATGGCTACGGCGCGCGGACGGAGGGAGAGTCATGAATGAACAGAGACAAGAGCATACCGTCGAGGTCGCGGATCTGCTGGGCCTGTTTGCGCGCAGCCTCCGCCGCCTGTGGTGGCTGTGCCTGATGCTGATCGTGCTGTGCGCCGCCGCGTTCGGCGGCTATGCCCGCCTGAGCTACCGGCCGCAGTATACGGCCTCGATGACGTTTCTCGTCAATGTCGGCGGCGCGGCGCAGTCCGGCAGCGCCGCCAGCACGGCGACGGCGGCGCAGATGGCAAAGACGTTTCCTTACATTCTCACAAGCGGCCTGCTCGACAGCGCCGTGCGCACGGACACCGGGCTAGCGGCTCTGCCCGCGATTTCTGCATCGTCGGAGGAGGGCACGAACCTGTGCACCCTGAGCGTGACCGGCAGCGATGCACAGCAGTGCTACGACGTGCTGCAGTCGGTCATCGCGCATTACCCGGACGTGGCGGAGCTGGTCGTCGGGCCGACGGAGCTGGTCATGATGGATCAGACCGGCGTGCCGGCCCAGCCGTCGAATCCGTTTTCGTGGCGTCAACCGCTCATACGTGGCGCGGTCATTGGTGCGCTGCTGAGTTTGCTGCTGCTGTATTTGTCCGGTCGTGCGCGCGTGACGGTCATGAGCCGCGACGACCTGCAGCAGGTGACGAGCGCGCACTATCTCGGCGCGCTGCCGGCCGTGCGCGTGAAAAAGCGCAGCCGCACCACAGCGGCGGCCCTGCCGGAGGAGATGGCACGCAGCAGTGCCTACTGTGAGTCGATGCGCATCGTTGCCATGCGCATCGACAAGTCCATGCAGCGCCATGATTATCGCACGCTGCTGGTCTCCAGCGCGATCCCGGGCGAGGGCAAGACCACGGTCTCATATCAGCTTGCGCTGTCGTTTGCGCGCCACGGCCGCCGCGCCCTGCTGGTGGACTGCGATCTGCGCAATCCGTCCGTGCAGAAGCTGGCCGGCCGCCCCGTGCAGGCGGGCCTGACGGAGTATCTGGCCGGCGCGGCCAAACCGGGCCAGATCGTGACCGCGCTCGGCAAGGACAAGCCGGACGTCATCTTTGCCGGCCGGCGCGCCGGCACGCAGACGGAGCTGCTCGGCAGCGAGGCATTCCGCGCGCTGATGAACACGATGCGCGAGACCTATGACTTCATCGTGCTCGACACGCCGCCGTGCTCGCTCATGACGGACGCGATGGAAGCGGGCGCCGCAGCGGACTGTGCGCTGCTGGTCGTGCGGCAGGACTTTTCCAGCCGCGCCAGCGTTGTCAACAGTCTCGCCGCGCTCGATGAGTACGGTGTGCCCGTGCTCGGCTATGCGCTCAATGCCTGCCGCCGCAGCGGCCGCTCCGGCTACGGGTATGGTTACGGCTATGGCTATGGCTACGGTTACGGCTATGGCTATGGTTACGGAGAACGGAGAGGAAAAAACGGCGCGGACTGATCCTGCGCCGGTGGGGGGATACGATGAAAGAAATCAAACGGCCGCGCAGCGCCCAGAAAACGCTGCGCGTGACCTGTCTTGTGCTGGCAGATCTGATTTTGATCAATCTGTCGGCGTTCCTGGCGCTCTACATACGCTTTGAGTTTGATCTCGGGCAGCTGCGTGCCACGGCGTTTTTGCACGACATGCTGGTCTATGCCGGCATCAACACCGTGTGCACGATCGTGATCTTCCGCATCCTGAATCTGTATAACAGCCTGTGGGAGTTTGCCAGCGTGCCGGAGCTGCTCCGCATCGCCATGGGCTGCCTGCTTTCGTCCGTGACGTATATGGTCGGCATGTTCATGCTGCAGCTGGCCATGCCGCGCAGCTTTCCGGTCATGTACATGCTCATTTTGTGCCTGCTGTGCGGGTCGCTGCGCTTTGCCTACCGGGGCGTGCGGCGCACGCGCGCCGGGCTGCGCAGCCGGGGCGAAAAGCGCACCATGCTCATCGGCGGCGGTCAGGCCGGCGCCATAGCACTGCGCGAGTTTCAGACCAGCCCGCGCTCGGAGAACAAGGTCGTGTGCATCATCGACGACGCGCCGGAGAAATACGGCAGCTACCTGCGCGGCGTAAAGATCGTCGGCGGGCGGGACGTCATCCCTGCCATGGCGGAAAAGTACCGCGTCGACGAGATCGTCCTTGCCATTCCCTCGGCGTCCCGGCAGGAGAAGCTCCATATCCTCAACTACTGTCACGATACGTCCTGCACCCTGCGTACGCTGCCCGGCATCTGCCAGCTCGCCAACGGCGAGGTGCGCATCGAGCAGATCCGCGAGGTGGACATTGAGGACCTGCTCGGCCGCGAGACCGTGAAGGTCGACCTTCACGAGGTCGCCGCTTACATTACCGGCAAGACCGTCCTCGTCACGGGCGGCGGCGGCAGCATCGGCAGCGAGCTCTGCCGGCAGGCGGCGGCGCAGCGGCCGCGGCGTCTCGTCATTTTCGATATCTATGAGAACAACGCCTACGACATCCAGATGGAGCTGCGGCGCACGCACCCGGAGCTGGACCTCGTCGTGCTCATCGGCTCCGTGCGCGACCGGCAGCGTGTCATGCAGGTCTTTGACCGCTACCGGCCCGACGTTGTCTGCCACGCGGCGGCGCACAAGCACGTGCCGCTCATGGAAAGTTCACCGTTTGAGGCCATCAAGAACAATGTGTTCGGCACCTATAACGTTGCGCAGGCGGCGGACTTGTACGGCACGCAGCGGTTCATCCTCATCTCGACGGACAAGGCCGTCAATCCCACGAACGTCATGGGTGCGTCCAAGCGCCTGTGCGAGATGATCGTGCAGATGATGAACGACCGTTCGGCCACCGAATATGTGGCCGTGCGCTTCGGCAACGTGCTCGGCTCGGCCGGCAGCGTCATTCCGCTCTTTCGCAAGCAGATCAAGGCCGGCGGCCCCGTCACGGTCACGGACAAGCGCGTCATCCGCTATTTCATGACCATTCCCGAGGCCGTGCAGCTCATCTTTCAGGCGGGGGCGTATGCCCGCGGCGGGGAGATCTTCGTGCTCGACATGGGCGAGCCGGTGCGCATCGACGATCTGGCGCGCAACATGATCCGCCTGTCCGGTTTTGAACCGGATGTCGACATTCCCATCGAGTATACCGGCCTGCGCCCGGGCGAGAAGCTCTATGAGGAGCTGCTGCTCAGCGGCGAGGGTATGCAGAAAACGAAAAATGACCTGATCTATATCGGCCACGAGATCGCGTTCGACCCCGCGGCCTTTGAGGAGAATCTCATGCTCCTGCGCGCCATCCCGGAGACAAATGAGTCCGCGCTGCGCGCCAAGCTCCGCGAAATGGTGCCGACGTTCCACGCGCCGGACGGGCAGGCCCGGTCGGAGAAGGTCACGGTTGGATGAAAAGGAGATGTCATGATGTCTGAGCGAATCTATCTTGCCTCGCCGCATATGGGCGGCAGTGAGCGCCGGTATGTGGATCTGGCGTTCGATACAAACTGGATCGCGCCGCTCGGCGCAAACGTCACGGGCTTCGAGCAGGATCTGCAGCAGTATCTCGGTGCGGGCTGTGTCACGGCGCTGTCCGCCGGTACGGCGGCGCTGCATCTGGCGGTGCGGCTTGCGGGCGTGCAGCGTGGCGACCGGGTCTTTTGCCAGAGCCTGACGTTTTCGGCCTCGGCAAACCCGATCGTCTATGAGGGCGGCGAGCCGGTGTTTCTCGACTCAGAGCCCGACACCTGGAATCTCGACCCCGAGACCATAGAGGCGGCCATCGCGCGCTTCGGTGTGCCGAAGGCGCTCATCGCCGTGCATCTGTACGGCCTGCCCGGCAAGCTGGACGCCATCCGCGCCGTGTGCGATGCGCATGGCATCACGCTCATCGAGGACGCGGCCGAGGCGCTCGGCTCCGTGTACCACGGGCAGAAATGCGGCACGTTCGGGCACTACGGCGTGCTGTCGTTCAACGGAAATAAGATCATCACGACTTCCGGCGGCGGCGCGCTCGTCTGTCAGGACGAGAAGGACGCGCAGCACGCGCTGAAAATGGCCACGCAGGCGCGTGAGCCAGTCGCGTGGTACGAGCATACCGAGCTTGGTTACAACTATCGCATGAGCAACATCTGTGCCGGCATCGGCCGCGGACAGATGGAGGTGCTCGAGCAGCGCGTGGCGCAAAAGCGCGCCATCCATGCCCGCTATCGGGAGGCGCTGGCGGATCTGCCGCTGCAGTTCCCGGACGAGCCGGAGGGCGTGCGCAGTAACCGCTGGCTCACGGCGGCACTGCTCGCGCCGGACTGCGGTGTCACCCCGGCGCAGATCATCGCGGCGCTGGCTGAGCACAACATCGAGGCGCGTCATATCTGGAAGCCCATGCATCTGCAGCCGGTGTTTCAGGATTGTGCGTTCGTCCGGACGGCGGAGCGCTCCGTTGCCGAGGACGTTTTCGCACGCGGCGTCTGCCTGCCGAGCGACACGAAGATGACGCCCGAGCAGCAGGCGCAGGTCTGCGCCGTCATTCGCGGCCTGTTTTGAGCGGAGGAAACGATGGGACGAATCTATGAGACCTATGTCAAGCGCGCGCTCGACGTGGCGCTCTCCGGCTGCGCGCTTGTGGCGCTCTCGCCGGTCATGGGCGTGACGGCACTGCTCGTGCGCCAAAAGCTCGGCAGTCCGGTGATTTTCTGTCAGGAGCGTCCCGGCAAGGACGAGCAGATTTTCAAACTGTACAAATTCCGCACCATGACGGATGCGCGCGGTGCAGACGGCAATCTGCTGCCGGATGCGCAGCGGCTCACGCCGTTTGGCCGCCGCCTGCGCAGCACGTCGCTCGACGAGCTGCCGGAGCTGTGGAACATCCTGCGCGGCGATATGTCGATCGTCGGACCGCGCCCGCTGCTGGTCAAATACCTGCCGTATTATTCGCAGACCGAGCGCCGCCGCCATGCCGTGCGCCCCGGGCTGACCGGGCTTGCGCAGGTCAACGGGCGCAACCTGACGTCGTGGGCGGACCGCTTTGCCTATGATGTAGACTATGTGGATCACATCAGCTTCGCGCTGGATGCAAAGATTGTGCTCATGACGATCCAGTGCGTCCTCAGCCGGGAGGGCATCAGCGCAGAGGGCAGCGCGACGATGGAGGTATTTACGGGAACGGGAGCGATGACCAATGAATGAACGGGTCATAGTGATCGGTGCCAGCGGTCACGGTAAAGTTGTTGCAGATATCGTTCGAAGAAGCGGCGATACGCTGCTGGGCTTTTTGGACGACAATGAGGCGCTCCCGTCTGAGATCGCAGGCATTCCCGTGCTGGGAAAGGTTGCGGATTACGCAAGATACCCGGAAGCGTCCTTTGTGGTGGGGATTGGAAATTCTGGCATTCGTGAAAAGGTTGCGCGTCAGCTTGACGGTGTACGCTGGTACACGGCAATCCACCCGTCTGCGGTCATCTCTGCATTGGATACAAAAATCGGCGTGGGCAGCGTCATTATGGCAAATGCTGCAATCAATCCGTCTGCCTATGTCGGAGAGCATAGCATCGTCAACACGGCGGCAGTCGTGGAGCACGACAACCACATCGGCAGCTTTGCCCACATTTCCGTCGGCGCGAGGCTTGGCGGAACGGTGTCGGTCGGAAACCACACTTGGGTCGGTATCGGAGCGGCCATCAGCAATAACATAAGCATTTGTGACCACTGCACGATCGGCGCGGGCGCGGTGGTGGTTCGTGATATCAAGGAGAGCGGAACCTATGTCGGAATCCCTGCGAGAAAAATCAAATAAGCGGATTCTGGTGCTTGCCAACAACGATGTTGGCCTGTATCGCTTTCGAAAGGACTTGCTTGCAACGCTTTTGGGTGCAGGACACGAGGTATATATCTCTTTGCCGGACGGCGGTTTCATTTCGGAGCTTGTGCAGCTTGGCTGCCGCTTTATTGACACGCCCATCGACCGGCGCGGCATGAACCCTGCGCGCGATGCAAAGCTCCTGGGGCAGTACCGCGCGATCTTGAAGCGGCTTCGCCCGGATCTGGTGCTGACCTACACCATCAAGCCAAATATTTACGGCGGCCTTGCCTGCCGGGCGCTGCACATTCCTTATGCCGTCAACATCACCGGTCTCGGCAGCGCGATCGAAAACGGCGGCTGGCTCAAGCGGTTTGTTTTGACGCTCTACAAGCCGGTGCTGGCGGGGGCAAAGGTCGTGTTTTTCGAAAACGCCGGAAACCGCGACACCCTTGCAGCCACCGGTGTTGTCCCGCGCGGGCGCGATGTTGTGCTCCATGGCGCGGGCGTCAATCTGGAGGATTACCCCTGCCAGCCCTATCCGCAGGAGGGGACGGTGCGCTTTCTCTTCGTCGGGCGCGTCATGCACGAAAAGGGCGTGGACGAGCTGTTTGCCGCCGCAAAGCGGATGAAGCAGACGTATGGCGACGGTGTGGAGTTTCACATCGTCGGCTCGTTTGAGGAAGGCTACAAGCCCCTTATGGACGAGCTGGAACAGACCGGCGTTGTCAAGTACCACGGCTATCAGTCGGACATGAAGCGCTTTTACGCCATGGCGGACTGCGTCGTGCTGCCGTCGTATCACGAGGGGATGTCCAACGTGCTGCTGGAGGCTGCCGCCTCCGGCCGTCCGCTCATCACGAGCGACATTCCCGGCTGCCGCGAGGCGGTCGAGCCCGGTGTGAGCGGGTATCTGTGCCCCGCGCGCGATGCGGACGCGCTCTATGCCGCGATGCGGCGGTTTCTCGAGCTGCCCCCCGCGCAGCGGACGGCGATGGGCGCGGCATCGCACGATTGGATCGCGCGCAATTTTAACAAAAAGGCAGTTGTGGCCGAGACGGTCGCGGCACTGCTGTGAGGAGCAACGATGGACCTGCTGTATGTGTATGATGACAAGGTCGCCTGCGACCGCGACGGAAATTATTATACCGGAAGTGCGTTCTCTCAGGAGATCTTTGACCGCTATCTCGCTCAGTTTGACACGCTCACGCTCGTTATGCGCAGAGCGCCTGTCAGCCCCGACGATATGCAGACGCTCGCCCGGATGAACCGGCTGACCGATGCGCGCATTCGCGTCGTGTTCTATCCGGACCGGCGTGAGAGCCTGCGCGCGTTTTTGAGCCTCCGGCGCCACCGGGAGATCCGGCAGATCATCACGCGCAGCATCACGCCCGAGCGCGCGGTCATCGTTCGCGTGCCGTCGGAATCCGGGACGATCGCGGCGCGCTTTTGCCGCCGGATCGGAAAGCCGTTTCTGGCCGAGGCCGTCGGCTGCCCGTGGGACAGCCTGACGCACCACAGTCTGCGCGGAAAGGTGCTTGCACCGGACGCATGGCTGCGTATGCGCTGGTGTATGCGCCACGCACCGTATGCGGTGTATGTGACGAACGCGTTCTTGCAGCGCCGCTATCCCACGCGCGGGATCTCGGCCGCTGTTTCGGACGTGGAGCTTGCGCCGGCAGATGCCGCCGTGCTGGTGCGCCGGCTGGAAAAGATCCGCACGCATTCCGGCAAGCTTGTTCTGGGCACGGCTGCGGCGGTGAACGTGGCCTTTAAGGGGCAGCGGTATGTGATCGAGGCGCTGGCGCAGATGAAGGCGGCCGGCCGGACGGATGTGGAATATCGTCTTGCCGGCGGCGGAGACCCGACTGCGCTCCGGGAACTGGCACGGCGGTTGGGCGTGGCCGATCAGGTCATATTCGAGGGCAGTCTGCCGCACGATGCGGTTTTCCCGTGGCTCGACGGGCTGGATCTGTATATTCAGCCGAGCACGGTCGAGGCAATGCCCCGTGCGCTCATTGAGGCGATGAGCCGCGGCTTGCCGTGTCTCGCCTCCGAGGTCGGCGCCATGCCGGAGCTGCTGGGTGACACCTGCATTTTTGCCAAGAAGGACGTGCGCGGGATCATGCGCCTGCTGGACGCCTGCACGCCGGAGCGGATGGCGGCCATGGCGGAGTGCAATTTTGCCGCCGCGCAGGCATTTGAAAAAGAGACGCTTGCGCGCAAGCGCACACAATTTTATGCGGCCTTTGCGGCCGCTGCCGAAGGAGCTGGCGTATGACAGAGCCGATTCGTGTCCTGCACGTGTTTGGCGCGCTCGATTCCGGTGGCGTGTCCAATTTTGTTATGAACGTGTATCGACATATCGACCGGACACGATTCCAGTTCGATTTTGCCATGACGTCCGGGAAAACCGGACTTTTTGATGAGCAAGTGCTCGCCATGGGCGGCCGGATCTTTTATTTTGATCCTGCACACAGCCTGATTGACAATTTACAGGATGTACTCCAAGACAGTGGCCCGTTCGCGGTGGTGCACAGCCATGTGTTCTTCTATTCCGGACTTGTACTGCGTGCGGCAAAGCACGCGGGGGTACCGGTGCGCATCGCCCACGCGCACAATGCGCACACGGGTGAGTCCCGCAGCTTGCCGCGGCTGGCATATGAGCGGGGGATGCGGCTTTTGATCTGGCGGTATGCGACACTGCTGCTCGGCTGCTCAGAGAAAGCTTGCCGCTACGTGTTCGGCGATGCGGCGATGCGTGACGCACGCTGTCATGTCCTGCCGGACGGGATCGACTGTGATCGCTTCGCTTTTCGAGCGGAGGTGCGCAGCGAAATGCGTGCGGCCTATGGGCTCGATGGGCGATTTGTGGTTGGCCATGTCGGACATTTTACGGCGGCGAAGAATCATGAAAAGATACTCCGTGTCTTTGCAGCGCTCTGCCGCAGGCGGCAGGATGCGGCACTGCTGCTCGTCGGTGACGGTGAGCTGGAGGCAGATGTGCGCCGGATGGCGCAGAAACTGGAGATCGCCGACCGGGTCGTGTTTGCTGGGGCAATGCAGGATGTGGAGCGTGCCTATCAGGCGATGGATGTGTTCTTGTTTCCGTCGCGTTATGAGGGCTTTGGCATGGCGGTGGTCGAGGCACAGGCGAGCGGGCTTGCCTGCGTTGTTTCCGACGTTGTGCCGGAGGAGACGAATGCTTCCGGCCGCGTGACGTATCTGCCGCTGCGCGCGCCGGACACCGTATGGGCGGAGGCGGTCTTATCCGCGCCGGTGCGTGAAACGGATGGCCGCAGCGCCGAGACGGTCAAAGCGCTGTACGATATTCAGAGCGTGGCACAGACGCTCTGTGCGATCTATTGCAGGGAAATGGAGGGCTGTACATGAGCAAGTGCGCACAAAAAAATCCGGGGGCGCTGGTCATTTCGCTGGATTTTGAGATGTTTTGGGGGATGGCGGATGTGTCGGCGGCCTCAAATCTGGCGTCGTCGATGCGGCGCGTGCACGAGGTCGTGCCGCGTTTGCTGAAGTTATTTGAGACGTATGGTGTCCATGCAACGTGGGCGACGGTCGGCGGTATGATGGCTCATGATGACGCGGAGTTTCTGCGCTACTTGCCGAAGCCGGCCGCTCCGCAGACGGCGCGGATGCTTGACAAGCTCGGCATTGGACAGCCGGACGGTGCAAAAAAATGCCCGCGAGAGATCCTGTATGCGCCGGAGCTGATACATAAAGTTGCTGCAACGCCCGGGCAGGAGATCGGTACACATACGTATTCGCATTACTATTGCAGCAATGCCGACAGTACCCCGGAGGCGTTTGCGGCGGAGATCCGCGCGGCTATGCAGATTGCAGAAGATAACGGATACGAGATTCACGCAGCGGTGTTTCCGCGCAATCAGCTCCGGGAGACATATCTGCGCGCGATGGATAGCGTGTCTCCACTGATCTTCCGCGGAGAAGAACGCGGATGGATCAAGAGCCTGTCCTTAAAATACCCGCGTCTCGGCAGAGTTGTGTGGTATGCAGATCACTATCTGCCGCTGCAGCATTGCAGCTATGATCGTACCGAAATCATGCAGGATGGTCGATACAATGTCCGCAACAGCCGCTTCTATAAGCCGTACCGGCCGCAATACCGGCTGCTGGAGGCGTGGAAATTGCAGCATTATAAGCGGGATCTGCGGCGTGCGGCAAAGCGTGGAGAGGTGTACCATACGTACTGGCATCCGCATAATTTCACAGAGTATACAGAAATCAATTTTCGCCAGTTGGAGCGATTTCTGGCGTGTTATCAAAAGCAGCGGGACAGATACGGTATGCAGAGCCTAAATATGTCTGAGCTGTGCCGGCTGGAAGAGCCGGACCATATTTGAGGGAAGCGATGTGAGCACACATGGACCGTCTGGAAAGCAACAATTGCATATGGGATCGGCCGCAGACGGTCTCCTTTGGCTGCGTGGCTGTTTGCGTTTTGTTTTTCATTGTTTTGGCCAGAGCGCCGATGCAGTTGTTTCCGGACAGTATGTCGCAGATTTTTCGCCCGATTCTGATACTTGCGCTGCTGCCGAAGCTGCTTAGAGAGGGCGCGGTGCGCTCGAGATCGGCTGCGCTTTCCGTTGCTTTGGCGATCTACTGTCTGGCGGCTACTGTAATGACAGGGCTGCAAACGGGAAATCTGCTCGGCGGCGGTGCAGCGGCATTGTTTGCACTGATGTATGCAGCGGTCGTTGCCACTGCATGGAACGTGCGGGAGACAAAGCTGATCGTGTTTACGTGCTTTTTTGCCGCGGTCGTTTGCGCGGTGATTTTGACGTTCAGCAATCCTTTCATGGACTTTACGGTCGCCAATACCGACCATGTCAAACTGTTTCATACGCAATATAATCGGAACACCAACGCATATTGCTACGCAATCGGCACGATCCTGGGCCTCAATTACCTTATTTACGGGAAGCATTCTCAGCGCTCTTTCACGCTGATTGGCATGAGCTTTGTTGTATATGCGCTGTTGTACAGCCAATGCAGAGGTGCGTTTCTTTGCGCGGTCTTGGGCAGCCTGATCTCGCTTTACGGAAAGTTTTCGGAGATCCGGCGGGTTGACCGTGCGAGATATTACCGGTGCATCCTGCTTACGGTCATTATGGTGATCGTGCTCTATTTTCTGATCAAAAACAGCTCCATGAGCAGGATCGTAGACGGAGAGAGCACTTCCGGTCGTGACGAGGGCATTCGCCGCGCACTGCGGACATATCAGAATGCGGATCTGTTTGGAAAAATATTCGGCTGCGGCTTTACCTATGAGGAGAGCTTCCTGAAGACCGGAGAGCTTCTTTCGCATTTTGTGCATACAAATTTCCTGATATCGATCGGCATGGTAGGGTTCGTGATCCTGATCCTGTTTTTCCTGTCCTGTGTTTTTGAGTCGGCCGGAGCGATCTCGCTGTCCTTTTTGGTATGTGGTCTGCTGCGTACGTGCTTTGAGAGCTTGGATTATTACATTTATATCCCACTGATCCTGGCGGCGCTTCTATCCTGCTGCGCCAGACGCAACGGGGTGCGCCTGCAGGCGCTGTTCGTGTGGAGGGATACCGGAGCTGACGCAAATTCGGCAGTCCGGCGGTAAGGCTAGGCCGGATATCCGCTGCAAGAAAGGGAAACTATGAGAATCTTATATATCACCATGGACAACCCCGCTGTGGAGACGATCCTCGGCGGTATGCACGACGAGACGCTCTCCGGGCTGCCGGCATTTTACTACCCGTTTAAGATGCTGCTCGAGCGCGGCTGCACGATCGATCTGCTGCTCTATTCGTCCGAGCCGAAAACGGTCGTGGAGAGCGCACACTTCAAGCGCGAGAACCTGATCCAGGTCCGGCCGCGGCATCGCGGTGCGCTCGGTACGCTCGAGCTGCCGCTGCATCTGGCGCACGCGACGCGCCAATGCCTGCGTGCTCGGCACTATGACTTCGTGTACGGTATGACCGAGGGCTCCCATATGGGGGTGCTGACGGCGGCGCGCAGGGGGATTCCGTGTGCTCTGCGTCAGTATGGTACACAGGAAATGGCGAATGTCCTCGAGACGATCCCTTCCGGCTGGCGGCGTCAGCTGCGGGCGCTGAAGGATTATACCTACATCACGCTGTCGATGCACAGCCGCAAAAACTTCCTGCTGGCAACGAATGACGGCAGCCGCGCTGACGAACTATACGACATTCTGGGCGTGCGGAAAAAGCAGTTCGCCTTCTACTTCTGGCGCTCGGCCGTGAATATCCCGGCACAGCAGCCGATCGTGGATATGGACGTGACCGGGAATTATCCGCAGACATTTGACCCGATGTGCCTGTCGCACATTGGCCGCATCGCCGACGTCAAGCGGCAGGACCGCAGCGTGCGCATCCTCGGCGAGCTGCACCGCCGCGGCTATCCGTTTCACCTGTACCTGGTCGGTGAGACGAGCAGTGAGGCCATGTACCGGAGATGCATGGACGCGGCGGCCGAATATGGCGTGACGGACTATGTGCACATGACCGGCAACCAGCCGCAGAGCGTCTGCCGGCAGTATGCGCGCAACGCGCTTGCCACACTGCTGCCCGGTGAGTGGAACCGCGTGAATATTTTCTATGAAGTTATGGGCGAGGGCTGCGTCGTGCTCACGAATAACAACCACTCGGTCGATGAGTTCATCGACCGCGGCAATAACTGCCTCGTCTACGATACGGAAGCGGAGGCGGCGGAGCTGCTCATTGCGCTGCTCAACGACCCGCAGCGTGCACAGCGCATCCGCGCCAACGCACACCGGACGGCGATCGAGCAGTTTTTGACGCTCGAAAAGCGCTTCGGCATGGAGGCGCAGCTCGTCATAGATACCGCACAGGGGAAAGACACATCGCACTACCCCGAGATCATTTAAGAAACCGGAGAAACGATATGAACATCACCGTAGCCGGTGTGGGCTATGTCGGTCTGGCGCAGGCGGTGCTGCTCGCGCAGCACAACGCCGTCACCGCCGTGACCACGACCCCCGCCAAAGCCGAAAACATCAACCGCGGCGTCTCGCCGATCGTCGACGCCGAGATCACGGACTTTCTGCGCACGAAGCCGCTCACACTCACGGCGACCGTGGACGCCGAGCAGGCCTACCGCACGGCCGACGTGGTCATCATCGCCACACCGACAGACTATGACCCTGACCGTCACCTGTTCAACACCTCGACCGTGGAGGCGGTGCTGACGCTCGTCGGCCGGGTCAATCCCGGCGCGCTTGTGGTCATCAAGTCCACAGTGCCGGTCGGCTATACGGAGCGCGTCGTGGGCCGGTTCGGCTGTGAGCGGCTGCTGTTCTCGCCGGAGTTTCTGCGCGAGGGAAAGGCACTGTATGATAACCTGCATCCGAGCCGCATCGTGGTCGGCCGTCCGCGCGGCGGCACGGCGACGGAGGCGGATGCGCGCCTGTTTGCGTCCCTGCTGCAGCAGGGCGCGGCGGAGACGGACATCCCGACGCTCTACCCGAACGCGACGGAGGCCGAGGCGATCAAACTCTTTGCCAACACGTACCTCGCCGTGCGCGTGAGCTATTTCAATGAGCTCGATACCTATTGCGAACTCAAAGGGCTTGATACACGCCAGATCATCGACGGCGTGTGCCTCGACCCGCGCATCGGTGCGCACTATAACAACCCTTCGTTCGGCTACGGCGGCTATTGTCTGCCGAAGGACACGCGCCAGCTGGTGGCAAACTTCGGCGACATCCCGAACCGGATCATCAGCGCCTCCGTCGCTGCCAATGACGAGCGCAAGGATCACATTGCCCGCATGGTGCTGCAAAAGGCGGCGGGCGGCGTCATCGGCGTGTACCGCCTGACGATGAAGGCACACTCCGATAACTTCCGCGAGTCGAGCATCCGCGGCGTCATCGAGCGGCTGCGCCGCGCGGGTGCGAGCGTCGTCATCTATGAGCCGACGCTCAAGGAGGCCTCCTTCGCCGGCCTGCCGGTGATCGCGTCGCTGGCGGAGTTCAAGCGCATGTCGGCCGTCATCGTGGCCAACCGCGCCGAGTCCGCGCTCGACGACGTGCGGGAGAAGGTCTATACCAGAGATTTGTATCGAAGGGACTGAGAGAGAAGCTATGATTCCGAAAGTGATCCATTATTGCTGGTTTGGCGGCAATGAAATGAGCGAGCTCGAGAAAAAATGCATCGAGAGCTGGAAGACGCAGTGCCCGGATTATGAGATCATTAGTTGGGACGAAACGAATTATGACGTGGCGAAAAACCCGTATATGCAACAGGCGTATGCTGCGAAGAAGTGGGCGTTCGTCTCTGACTATGCACGGCTGGACATTCTATATCAGCATGGCGGATTCTATTTGGATACCGATGTGGAGCTGCTTCAGAGCTTGGATGCGCTGCGCACCCATGCGGCCTTTGCAGGCATCGGGTGCACCGGCGGCGTGAATCTTGGCTTGGGCTTCGGCGCAGAGGCGGGCAACGCATTGGTGAAAGAGATGCGGGACGATTATGATACGGTTTCTTTCTTAAATTCGGATGGATCACTGAATACGGTGCCATGCGTGAAGTATCAGACGCGGCTGTTGAAAGAAAAGGGGTTCATTGATGAAAACAGGCTCCAGCAGGTGGAGAGCATGACGATCTATCCTACGGAGTATTTTTGCCCGATGCATTATGAAACGGGCGCGTTGACGCTCACGGAGCATACTGTTAGCATCCATCATTATGAATCCACACACTGGGGGACACGCGCCCGCATGGGGAATATGCGTATGCGCCGGGCATACCGGGAATACGGGAAGGTCGGCTTTTTCCTGTATTCGCACAGCAGACTGTTCCGCTTTCTGGATATTGTTGCTCGCGGAGAATGGAAGGAGTATTTCCCCAATTCCAAGCGTTCGATATAACAGACGCAACATTCGATGCAACAGACGCAACAAAAGATGTGATTGGAGGCTGTAAAGAATGCAACAGGCAGGCCAGAATGGAAAAAGGCGCTTTTCCGGGGAAACGGCGGTGGACGCGCAAGCACGGCCGCTGGTGTCGGTGATCATTGCGGTTTATAAAGTTGAGCCGTATGTAGAGCGGTGCATTCGCAGCATCATGGCACAGTCTTATTGCAATTTAGAGATCATACTGGTGGACGATGGGTCACCGGACAAAAGCGGTGAGATCTGTGACCGATTGGCATTGGAGGATACACGGATCACGGTTTATCATCAGACCAATAACGGAGCATCTGCTGCAAGGAATTTCGGCGTGTCCAAATCATGTGGGGAATACATTGCTTATATTGATTCCGATGATTACGTTGCGGGCAATTATATTGAGCGACTTGTTTTCGCAGCTCAGACAACGGGCGCGGAGGTCGCAGTCTGCGGGTTTGCCGCAACAGATAGCGGACAATGCGAGTTTAGCGTGGTAACGGGGACGGTGCGGGAAGTGACAGGTAAACAGGCATGCAAAATGCAGCTCCAAGCATCGGGAGAAAACCCATACGCGACCATATTTGCTGTTCCGTGGGCAAAGCTACTGCATAGAGAGATCGCAGAACGTTTTCCATTCACCTATGGGATCAAATGGGAGGATACAGATGTGTCCTACCGCTGGCTGTACGCCAGCGAGAAAGTGGCAATTTGCTCAGACCGGCTTTATGCGTACTATCAGAATAATGACGGGATCATTGCAAATCTGCGCCGTACAGAGGCTCTGGACACCGACCGGATGCAGGTCTTGATACGCCGCGCAGAGTTCTTTGAGCGGGAGCGGGAAAAGGAGCTTGCAAGACTTTCTTGGGCGAGAGCGCTCCGGTTTTTGTACTGTGACTCGATGGAGTACGACGGCCGGTGCGATGCGCAGCTGAAAAGCTGTCTGCATGGACGATGGTATACCGGTTATATCTCCGCCGGAATGCTGCTGCGTATAGGTGCGTATTATGTGTGTCCGGCTTCGCTGCGCGTGTACAGAAAGCTGTGGCAGTATGTGCACAAATAAAAAACAGATGGCACAAGCGTGCCATCTGCCCTATGTGTTCTCTCTGTGATTTGCACTTAAGCAGATTCGTGCATCTGCTTGCCGAGTACCGACTTCCCCAGAGTCAGAAAGTAGCGAAATTCGCTTGTTTTTCCGTACACGAGCAGGAAAAACAGATTCGGCAGCACGCAGCACAAAAGCACCTTGACCCCAAATGCCCCAACCCCGGCAGGCGGGAGCAGCGCGCAGATATACCATGTCGCTGCACCGGCCGCAGCCGTCAGCAGCACATTGAGCGCATAGCGCACAAAATATTTGCCGACCGGAGCACAGAAGCCATGCCGGAACAGGATGTACGGCTCGATCCATGTGCAGGTGGATAGCGTGCTGACAACGGTGCCGATGAAGATGCCGACGATGCCAAACGGCTTGGCCAGCAGGATCGACACGGCAAGATTGATCGTAGACTCGAAGAGCGGTTTGTGCCGGTCGTACCAGTATAGCCCCATGGCCTCGCGGAAGGTGAGCACGCTCTGACGCATGCCGGTCACATAAAAACTCAAAACGATCAGCAGCACGATGGGCATGGAAAACAGATAGTCCGCACCGAGCCAGAGCGAGATAAAGGGGTTGAACAGGACGACCAGACACACGGCGGAAAAGCCGTAGATCCAGCGCGTCAGAAGATCGACCCGCCAGAAGACCGCCTGCGCGTGTGCGGTGTCCTCCGCAGCGCACAGATTGCCGATGCTGGCCGTCATGGCGCGGAAGATCATGGAGTAGGCGGATTTCAGGCTCTGTGTGATCAGAAGATAGTTGGAATAGAGACCGACGGAGACGGCACCGACAAAATAGGCGATCAGGACGTTGTCCGTCCCGAACACGACGACGCTGCCGAGCTTGTGGGCGATCATGGCCCGGATGTTCTTGGAGATGTCCTGCCGTATCGGCGCGGGGAGCGGCTGCACGGTTTTCTGCTTCAAATACGGGTAGAGCCGGTTGGCTTTGCGCGCAAGGAGTGCATTGCAGACAAACGTTGCGCAGAGCTTCAGCGTAAGGTACAGGATGTAGTCCCCGGTCAGCAGCAGCGCCGCACACTGCGCGGCCGTGACCGCCATGCTGGTCTTATATTGGTAGGACGTGACGATGTGCTGCTTTTGGTCCGCACTGATCAGGGACTGCTTGTAGACCAGAAAATACGAGATCGAAGAATCCAGCACGAACATGAGGTAAATCAGGCGGATGTGCGGGATGTCGGGAATGTCGCGGATGATATACTGCAAAAACGGTGTGAGTGCCGCACCGAGCACGCCTACGGTGATGCCGATGACCGTGTAAAACTTCCGGTAGAGCGTCATCAGCGACAAAATCAGCTCCCGGTCACCCTCAGCCAGCGGCTTGTACATGCTGTAGGTAATGGCAGTGCCGACGCCGAGCTCTGCCAGCGAGAGCATGGTGAGAATGTTTGCAAATGTGCCATCCAGCCCCAGATACTCCTTGGTCAGCACGACCACGAAGATTTTACGGGCGATGAAATTCACCACGATCGCAGCCAGCTTGAACAACACGGCTGTTTTCAGATTTTTGAGCGAGTTATCCGTTCTGGACATACATTCACCGTCCTGCTCTGTTACAGAAATCTCTCCTAATCTACCATTCTCGTACCCATAAGTCAACGCTACTGCTGCAGATCCGTGTGCTTTCACCACACTTTTGCTGCGCAAACCATAAGGAGGTACAGACAATGAAAGGCATCATCCTCGCCGGGGGCTCCGGGACGCGGCTGTACCCGCTCACGCGGGTCACGTCCAAGCAGCTGCTGCCCGTGTACGACAAGCCCATGATCTACTACCCGCTCTCGACGCTCATGCTCGCGGGCATCCGCGACATCCTCATCATCTCCACGCCGGACGATACGCCGCGCTTCGAGCGCCTGCTTGGCGACGGAAGCCAGTTCGGCATCCGCCTGTCCTACGCGGTGCAGCCGCACCCGGACGGGCTGGCACAGGCGTTCCTGATCGGGGCGGACTTCATTGGCGGCGATACCTGCGCCATGATCCTTGGCGACAATATTTTCTACGGCAACCGCTTCCGCAGCAACCTACGCGAGGCGGTCGCGAACGCCGAGGCGGGCTATGCCACCATCTTCGGCTACCACGTCAAGGACCCGGAGCGCTTCGGCGTCGTGGAGTTTGACCGGGACAAGCGTGTGCTCTCCGTCGAGGAAAAGCCCGAGCACCCGCGCTCGAACTACTGCGTCACGGGCCTGTATTTTTACGATCATCGCGTCGTGGATATGGCGCGGCAGGTGCGGCCGTCCGCGCGCGGCGAGCTGGAGATCACGGACCTCAACCGGCTTTATCTGGACGAGGACCGGCTGAAGGTGCAGCTGCTCGGCCGCGGCTTTGCCTGGCTTGACACCGGCACGGTCGAGAGTCTCATGGACGCGGCGGTCTTTGTCCAGACGGTGCAGAACCGCCAGGACGTGATTATTTCCGCGCCGGAAGAGGTGGCCTATCACATGGGCTGGCTCACGAAGGCGCAGCTGCTGACCGCCGCCGCGCGGTATGACCACTCGCCCTATGGCACGCACCTGCGCGCGGTCGCGGAGGACAAACTTGTGTTTGAGAGGATCCTGCATGACTAGATTCGTCACCGGCGGCGCCGGCTTCATCGGCGCAAACTATCTGTTTTATCTGCGTGAGCACTATCCGGACGACCGGCTCGTGTGCATCGACAAGCTCACCTATGCCGGCAATCTCTCTACGCTCGCGCCGCTGCTCGGGCAGCCGAACTTCCGCTTTGCCAAAGTGGACATCTGTGACCGGGAGGCGGTCTACGGCCTGTTTGAAGAAGAGCGGCCCGACGTGGTCGTGAACTTTGCGGCCGAGAGCCATGTCGATCGCTCGATCGCCGATCCGTCGATCTTCCTGCAGACGAACATCATCGGTACGTCCGTGCTCATGGACGCCTGCCGCGAATACGGCAACGTGCGCTTTCACCAGGTATCGACCGATGAGGTGTACGGCGACCTGCCGCTCGACCGGCCGGACCTGCTGTTCACCGAGCAGACGCCGCTGCACACCAGTTCGCCCTACAGCAGCTCCAAGGCAGCGGCCGATCTGCTGGTGGGGGCGTACTGGCGCACGTATGGCCTGCCGGTCACGATCTCGCGCTGCTCCAATAACTACGGGCCGTTTCAGTTCCCGGAAAAGCTCATCCCGCTCATGATCGTCAACGCCCTCGCTGACCGGCCGCTGCCGGTGTACGGCCGGGGGCTGAACGTGCGCGACTGGCTGTATGTCGGCGACCACTGCCGGGCCATCGATCTGGTGATCCGCCGCGGCCGCATCGGCGAGGTGTACAACATCGGCGGCCACAACGAGATGCGCAACATCGACATCGTGCGTCTGATCTGCCGCAAGCTCGGCAAACCCGAGAGCCTCATCACCTACGTGCCCGACCGCAAGGGGCACGACCTGCGCTATGCCATCGACCCGACGAAGATCCACACGGAGCTCGGCTGGCTGCCGGAGACGAAGTTTGCCGACGGCATCGGGCAGACGATCGACTGGTACCTTGCGCACCGGGACTGGTGGGAGGAGATCCTCAGCGGCGAATACCGGACCTGTTACGCGCGCATGTACGGCGCCCGGCAGACGCCGGAGCAGCCGTGAGGCGCGTGGGAAGGCGCATCCGTCGTGCTCTGCTCGCGCTGCTGCTGGCGCTTGTACTCACGGCGGGTATTTCGGCGGTCGTGTGCAGGTTTTCGCTGAAAGTGACGGCATATACTGTCGCCGTCCGGGGACTTACGGCACCGTGCCGCGCCGTCGTGCTCAGCGACCTGCACAGCCGGGAGTATGGCAAAGAGAATGCGGCGCTGCTCGCGCGCGTGGCGGAGCAGCAGCCGGATGCGATCTTTTGCATTGGCGATTTAATCAGCCGCGACGCGACAGAGGCCGAGCTGCAGCAGCTGGATGCACTTTTGCGCCGCCTCGGCGAGATCGCACCGGTGTTCTGGTCGCCCGGCAACCATGAGGTCGCATATATGAACGACCATGGATTCGGCCTGCTTGACACTGTGGCCGCGGCCGGAGCGACCGTGCTCTACGATACCTGGGTGCAGACGACGCTCGGCGGTGCGGCTGTGCGTATCGGTGGCAGCTGCGGTCACTGCCGGGACATCAATCAGTATGTCAAACTCGACTATGCAATGGAGGAGTCCATCGGCGCGTCGGGTGTGCCCGGCATCGTGCTGCTGCACATGCCGGAGAGCCTCCTGCTCGATGATGCACGTGAGCGCTGGACGGGGCAGGTGTTTCTCAGCGGGCACACGCACGGCGGAGTCATCCGCATTCCGCTGATCGGCGGCCTCGTCGCGCCGACGCAAGGCTTTTTTCCAAAGTACGATCAGGGAGAATTCACAATCGACGGACGCATGACGCTCATCATTACATCCGGACTCGCGGGGTATGATTGGGTGCCGCGCATTTTTAACCGGCCGGAGGTCTGCGTGGTGGATTTGCAGCCCGGAGAAGGAGACTGACATGACGGTCAACGAAGCATTTCTCAACTGCATATCCGCTTCCCTGCGCGGGGGATCCTGCGACCTGACGCTCGCACCGGACGACTGGCGGCCGCTCCTGCAGCTGGCGGGGGAGCAGAAGCTCCTGCCCATGGTGTATGAGGCCGTGCGCGGTACGCCGGCCTTTGCCGCTGCGCCCGAGGAGGTGCGCACGGTCGCGCGTCTGCAGACCATGCAGGAAGCAGCGGCGCAGGCCGTGCACACCGAGGCGTTTTTGCAGCTCTATCGGGCACTGCGTGCCGAGGGGCTTGCGCCGGTCGTCGTCAAGGGCATTGTCTGCCGTGCACGGTATCCGCAGCCGGATCTGCGTCCCTCGGGCGATGAGGACCTGTACCTCACACCGGAAGAGATGCCGCGCTTTCACGCCGTGCTGTTGCGCGCCGGTTTTGTGCTCGCGGAGCCGGAACGTGATTACCGCACTGCGCACGAGGCGCGCTATGTGCAGCCGCGCACGGGGTTGGTCGTTGAAGGCCACTGGGCGCTGTTTCCGACGGAGTACGAGGTCTATACTGCGCTCAACGCACAGCTGACCGGTCTGGAGGAGCGGGCGCAGGACTGGGAGACCGGCGGCGTGACGCTGCGTATCCCCGATCCCAGCGACCATCTGATCTTCCTGCTCCTGCACGCTTTCAAGCATTTTGTCAGCAGCGGCGTCGGTGTTCGGCAGCTGTGCGATATTGCGCTTTGGATGAATTACTACGGCGTGCAGATCGACTGGCCGCGTGTGCGCACAGCCTTGTGTGCGACACGCAGCGAGGGCTTTGCCGCCGCGGTCATGGATGCGGGCATGCGCTGGTTTGGGCTTGACCGCGCAGCGGCGCATATCCCGGCCGATTGGCCGGTGCTCGACAGTGCGCCGCTGCTTGATGACGCGCTCTCCGGCGGTGTGTACGGCAGCGCGGATATGACGCGCAAGCACAGCTGCACGATCACCATTCGGGCGGCCGATCAGGCGCATCGCGGCGGCGCGGGCCGGGCGTCGCTTCGTGCGGCGCTGTTCCCGGGGCGCGACGTCATGGCAAACTGGTATCCGTATGTTGCCCGCTGTCCGGCACTGCTGCCGGCCGCGTGGGCACAGCGCATCTGGCGCTACCTGCGCACGCGCGGCAAAGATACCAGCGCGCAGGGCAGCCTGCGCATCGGCGCGCAGCGCGTGGAGTTGCTGCGGCAATACGGGGTTTTATAGTTTTTGCGGATCCGCCCGGCCGGAGCCAGAGTGAAAGGAGAGACGCCTGTGCAGGCATCCTATGATCAATACATGCCCTATCTGTTTTCCCGCGCGGGCGCGGCCGGCGTGCCGCTGGCCGGAACGTTTGAGCTGACCTGCCGCTGCAATTTTGACTGCCGCATGTGCTATATCCACCGCAGTCAGTTCGATGCGTCTGCCCGTGCCGCGGAGCGGGATGCCGCCTGGTGGCTGGCGCTGGCGCGCTCCGCGCGCGACGCCGGCATGCTCACGCTCCTGCTCACGGGGGGCGAACCGCTGCTGCGCCCGGATTTTCCGGAGATCTATACGGCCTGCCGGAACCTCGGGCTGCTCGTGTCCGTGAACACCAACGGCACGCTCCTGACGCCGGAACTGGTGCAGCTGCTGGCGCAGACCCCGCCGCAGCGCATAAATCTGACACTCTACGGGGCCTCGCGAGAGACGTACGCCGCGCTCTGCGGCCGGCCTGAGGCGTATGACCGCGTCCTCTGGGCGATCGGCGCCCTGCAGGCGGCGGGCGTGCCGCTCAAGCTGAACTTTACCGAGACGCCGTATAATCAGGCGGACGCCCCGGCGGTGTATGCGTTCGCGCGTGCGCGCGGCCTGCGCGTCGACGCGGTGACCTATTGCTTTCCGCCGGTGCGCGCGCGGGAAAATGGTGCCTGCACGTCCGAGCGCTTCTCGCCGGAGGTATCGGCGCGCGAGCAGGTACGCTACGACCGTTTCCGTTTCGGGGAGGAGGGCTTCCGCGCGCGTGCGCGCGCGCTGCTCGACGGGCAGACGCCGTCCCCGGCCGACGCCTGTCAGGAGCTGCCTACGGAGAAGATCCGCTGCCGCGCCGGGCTGTCCACGTTCTGGGTCACGTGGGACGGGCAGCTGCGCCCCTGCGGCATGATGTGCACGCCGAGCGTACCGGTCGGGGACGATTTCGCGGCTGCGTGGTCGGCGATCCGCGCCGCGCGCGAGCGGATCCTGCTGCCGGCCAAATGCACAGCCTGTCCGGACCGGGCGGCGTGCGACCTCTGCCCGGCGGTGGCCTATGCCGAACACGCGGATTTCACCGCCGTGCCGGAGTATCTCTGCGCGCGCACGGCGGAATATCTGGCTATCTGCCAAAAAGCCCTTGCCGATCCGGCTGTAGAATCGGACAATTCCGGGAAAAATGGAACCATTTCTTGACTTGTTTGTCGTGAAAGATTATAATCATTCTGAAAAGATGGGGGTAGTCTGCCCAGTGCGTGACCGTTTGCTTTTGCATTGGCGCCGCCCCGGTCTGTAAATCCCTTAATTCTGCATATCCCACAAAACGAATGGAGGAGTTGACATGAGGAGAAAGTGCATCACGATGCTTCTGGCATTGGTGATGGTCGTCAGTCTGTTTGCCGGTGTCGTTCCCACAAGCGCCGCCGCGGCAGGCAGCAACTATACGCAGGTACCGGTCGTTACGGGCGATACCAATGCCGACGGCACTGCTGCATCCGATGCCTATAAGAAGGCATATCCGGATTATATGGCAAACGCCGCACCGGATGTGGTGCTTCCCGGCTTGACCGATGGTGAGAACCTGGTCCCGCAGGGGATCGCCTACTGGGCGGAGAAGAACTGGCTGCTGGTCAGCTATTATGTGGATAAATATGATTCGGCCAACGCTGGCGCGGCCGTGATCGCCGCGCTCGATCTGAACACGAATCAGACCGTGGGCGTCTACAAGTTCACGAAAGCGGACGGCAGCGCGTTTACGGCACATATGGGCGGCATTGCGGTCGGTACATACAACCTGTATTATACGGACGGCAACCACGGCATTGGTTACATCCCGCTGACGGAGCTGACCGCCGGAACGAACCCGATCTCCATTTCGGTGGGAGAAAGCGTCAGCATTGCCAGCATCAATAACGGCGCGGAGACCTCGTATCTCAGCATGAGCAACGGTCTGCTGTGGACGGGCAATTTCTACAACGACAAATATAAAAAGATCCCGGGTAAATATCATAGCATGATGTACGGCTATGAGATCAGCGGCACGGATTCGGCGTCCGAGTTCGCGAGCCTGAAGGCGATCGCTGCGGATCCGACCTATGTCGTGGCGGCGCCGGATTCCGTGGATCAGATCCAGGGTGTGGCCTATAGAAACGGCCAGATCATTCTCAGTCGTTCCTTTGGACGCAAGAATGACAGTGCCCTTACGATCTATAGTTGCACGCTGGACAAGAGCTCCACGGTGGACAACCCCACGGTCCTGAGTGATAAGATCAAAGAAGTGAAGAGTCTGCCGATGAGCGAGGGGATCACCCTGGCCGGCACCAATATGCTCTACAATCTGTTTGAATCCGGCGCGGCGTATTACCGTGAAGGCAAAGACAAAAACGGAAAAGGTTCCAATCCGACCGATCAGGTTTGGAAAGTTGACGTTAGAAAGCTCCTCAATGAGCGCGCGGTCGACCCGGTCGTGACGACGGATGAGGTGTGGTATGAGCGCGTGACGACGCTGGCGGACCTGACCGATGTCACCGGCCAGTACCTGATCGCCTATAACACGAAGGATGGCGCTGTCCCCACGCAGTATGCCATGCAGGCTGCCGGCCTGAATGCTGCCGGCCAGAGAGGTTCGACTACGAAGGACAATCCCTCGCAGAGCGACGGCGACAGCATGTATATGAAGTCGGCCGAGCAGAGCAATTATGTGATCAAGACTGTGGATGGCACGGAACGGTACTACTTTGAGAATGTCCCGGATTCTGCGCTCTGGCATTTTGAGCTGGACCCCGAGGACAGCAACCATGTTGTCACGGTCGTGTCCAATGACCTGACGTATTCCGGGAACCCGTGCTTCTATTTCGGCTCCCGACTGATGTATATGCAGCAGTTCGGCAAGTACGAGCGTCAGAACTATCAGCGTATTTCGGTCACCGACAGCGGCCTGTTCCAGTTCTATTATCAGAATTTGAGCAACGGCAGTTCTTACTATCTCTGGTGCAATGACGGCCAGTACAATACGCAGTATGACGCGTTCTATGCATACGGTAATCAGAAATCGCAGCATGTGGGCGATAAGGAAGAGAGCGGTACGTTCCACTGCGACGCCAAGCACAGCCAGAAGGACTCGGAAAGCGGCAACAAGAGCACAGCGTCCATGAGCAGCCCCAATGCCGGTGCTGCCGTACCGGATCAGTACAGCTATTTCACGATCTATAAGCGCCATGAAAAGCACACGACGCAGACCGGCAAGAGCGGCACGAACCTGGATAAGACGGCCAAGCTGCAGGGCAACGGCACTTACAACATTGACATGTCGGTGTTCACGACCGGTACGACGACCACGTCGGACAGCACAGCCAGCGAGATGACCTATGCCGACACGGACTATGTGCTCGTGCTGGATATGTCGAAATCCATGCGCGACGATGGAAAAATGGACATGCTCAAGGCTGCACTCGATAAATTTGTCGACGATCTGGTCGCAGCTCAAAACGCGAGTGGAAAGTCGTATCGTGTGGCTGTTGTGACGTTCAGCAATAATAATGATATTGCGGCGTGGACTAAGTATAAAATGACGGGTTACTATGTGGGTAGCAACTTTGTTGGCTATAAGGACCGCGATAAGTCTTATGGCAAGGCGTTTATGGACGTGAGCAGTGACCTGAAGACGAGCGTGATCCAGAATCTAAGTTACAATGATGAGTGGGTTGCATCCACACATACAGAACTGGGTATGGAGCTGGCTTATGGTATCCTCCAGAATTCGGGCGCGGATTACAAGAATCCGCTGAGCGCAAACTATCGCAATGCTGCGGTGGTCGTGTTTACAGACGGTACCCCTTACAATACTGACGCAAGCAATAAAACCGTAAGTATCGCCAACGACGCGATCTCGAAGGCGAAAGACTGCAAGACGCTTGGCGCGGATGTCTACACCGTTGGTCTGAAGGTCGCGTTCGAAACAAAGTACGATAGCCCTTACTATTTCACGACCAACAAATTCATGAGCGTTCTGTCCTCCAACTATCCGAAAGCGACGGATCTGACGATAACGGGCGCGCAGACCAGCAATCGCTACTTCTATTCGGCTGACAATCAGTCGCAGCTGACGGGTATTTTCCAGAAGATCTGCACGACGACGGTCGCCGGTAAGACAGACAGTGCGACGACGAATGTTACGCTCAATGCCGATTCGGTCCTCCGGGACAAAATTACGGATTCTTTCGACGCGCGCAGTGCGGCGGTGGAGGTTTCCTTCCTGCCCGGCACGACGTCTGACGGCAGCAGCTTTGTGTTCAACAAAGCACTGACCGAAGCGGAGTTTGAGGCAAAAACCGGGAGCAACATCTCGGCGGAGCTGTCCGCAGACGGAAAAACGGTCACGGTCACGGGCTTTGACTATTCGAAGTACTACATTGCTTACAGCCATCCCGGTTACAAGATGCTCGTCAGCATCAACGGCGTCCTGCTCAACGATGGTGTGAGCGGCGAGCAGCTTCCGACCAACGCAGAGAATTCGGGTATTTACAAAACGGCGGCGGATACGGAGGCGACCAATGAGTTTGAGGTCCCGACGGTCGATGTACCCTCTGTGAGCTGCACGCTCGACTTCGGTCTGGACGCCGTGGCAAACATCGGTAATACGGTTGTTGCAGTTTCGGCGGCGCCGGTGAAGCAGGATCCGAACAATTACGTCACAACATACAGCCGCCAGGACGGCGGCGTGAAAGTCAGTGCCGATGGTACGAACGCCGTTGTGTCGCCCGACACCAACTGGAGTAGTACGCAGCGCAATTATGTGCTCGCGCAAACTGCGGATGGTACCCTCGAATGGGTCAAGCTCACCATTGTTCCGGCCAGCAATATCCTTTATGAAGAGGACAAACTGACCCGCGGCAATGAGAGCGGCAAAGTGGCCTGGACCACTGCGGGCACGTCCGAGAACCTTCGGCAGACGGTGAATAACGGCCTGCGCTATGGTTATGACACCGTGTACGAGAACAAACTCGGCACCTACAGCAACGGTACGGCCTATGCGGCGACCGTAAATAAAGACAACAAGTTCAGCCAGAGCCTGAGCTTTACCTTCACCGGAACCGGGTTTGACATCATTTCCGACTGCGGCAACAGGACCGGTATTCTTGCTGCTGCTGTGAAAAACAGCGCCGGTGAGACCATTAAGGTCTACATGGTCGACACCTATTTCAAGGGCGACGGCACGATCGCACACGGCACGACGCTGTATCAGACGCCGGTGGTGCAGAATCTGGCGCTGGATTACGGTACTTACACGGTCACGATGAACGCCATGTATCTGCGCCGCAGCGAGATCGAGAAGGCAGAAGCCTCCGCGGATCTGCAAGGCGCCGGCAGTTCTGCCCTTGTCAGTGAGCTTCTTGCGCAGGCGGGCATGACCGATGTCGATCCCTCGAAGGTCGAGCTCGTCTACATGGACGACAACAGCATCCTCTCCCCGAAGCACCAGCCCAGCCCCGACGTCTTTGACGGCGAGGAGCAGGCGGCGATGGATTGGACGACCTATGTCGACGGCGTGCGCGTCTACGGCGCGCTGAAAGCTGAGGATCAGGGCGTCTACCTTAACGGCGAGAAGAACGTTACGTACTACAACATCATCAACAGCATGATCGCTGCTGATCAGATCAAAAACGAGACCACCAACGGCTTCGCCTACATCGAGGGTACGGGTGATACCACGTTCAATCCTGCGACCTATCAGCAGAGCGGCCCGCAGAATGAGATCTATCTCGCAAAGAACAGTGCCATCGCGTTCAAGGTGGCGAGCGGCAGCGTGGTGCAGGTCAGTGCCCGCGCGGTGACCGACAAGGCGGCGCAGATCAATGGAGATGCCGGCAAGACCATCAACTCCAATACGGAAATGTACTACGAGGTGCGGCCCAATAATGACGGCACGGTCGTGATCCAGAACACGGGCGAGGGCATGCTGGCGCTCGTCAACGTGAAGATCGCTTCGGCGACCGCTGCCAACGCAGCTCCGATGGTCGATCAGGGTACGCTGGAAGAAGCGTGCCAGCTGTTGGCTGCCGGTACGCCGGAACCGCCCACGCCGGTCGATCCCTCCGGCCCGGACACGCCTTGGGTCAATCCCTTCACAGACGTGAGTGAGAATGACTGGTTCTTTGACGCTGTCAAGTTTGTCAACGAGCGCAAGCTCTTTGTTGGCACGACGGAGACGACCTTCGCCCCGCGTATGGCCATGACGCGCGGTATGTTCGTCACGGTGCTCGGCACGCTTGCCGGTGTGGATGAAACAGCCGCAGAAGCCTCGACGTTCGAGGATGTAAATCCGAATGCGTACTACGCCCCCTATGTGGCATGGGCGCAGAAAAACGGAATCGTTGTCGGCACTTCTGCCACAACGTTCGAACCGAACGCGGAGATCACCCGCGAACAGATGGCGATCATCATGTATAACTACGCGAAGTACGCCGGTGAAGACGTCAGCAAGACGGATCCGGCCGGCTTGGCGGCGTTCGCCGACGGGGCCAGTGTCTCTGGCTGGGCGCAGACCGAAATGGCCTGGGCGGTGAACATGCAGCTCATGGTCGGCAGTGACGGCAAGCTCAGCCCGCAGAATCATGCGAGCCGCGCGGAGGTCGCTGAGATCGTGAAAAACTATGTGAACGTACTTGGAAAGTGAGGCGTGAACGATGAAGCGAACCTATACAAAACCCGAAGTTTGCGTCGTGCGCTACTCGACGAGTGATATGTTCTGCCAGTGCAGCCCGGATAACACGGAAACCGTGAAGCAGCAGCTGGAGCTATTCGGCTGGGATATCAACAAATGCTTTGGCACGGGCGAGGAGCAGTGTGGACAGTACCAGGTGGACGGCTACTGCAAGTTTACGGCAGTTGGCGACGGTATGAAGGTATTCATGTCCTGAGCAGAGCAAATCCAACATAAGCGAAAACGCGCCTGCGCTGCGGCACAGGCGCGTTTTTTCGGAGATTCGGAGAACGATATGGAGACATCAGAATTTTGCCGTTTCTGCGGCCTGACGCTGCGCTGCACGCATACGGCATCGGTCGATCCGGACACACTACGGGCGGCATTTGCCGTTCCGCCGTCGCCGCCGGACCTGATGCTGCGGTGCGTCTGCGCGCACGCACTGCCGGAGCCGGACGGCACGCCGCTGGCAGTGCAGGGTGCGTTGCGCACCTATCGGCGTGGCACGCACATTACGCTCCTGCGCGGGCAGGGTGCCGGGCTGCCGCCGTATGCGCAGACACAGTACGACCTCACGCAGCCGTGCACCGGAACGACGACCGTGATGAGCAACGCCTGGTCGTGGGCAACGGATGCACGCTACTTCTGGCACACGCAGGCACTGCCGCAGCTTCTGCTCCCGTTTTCCTGCGTTCTGCTGCACGCGTCGGTGATCGAATACGCCGGCGGGGCTGTACTCTTTTCCGCGCCGAGCGGCACGGGCAAGAGCACACAGGCGGCGCTCTGGGCGCGGCACCGCGGCGCGCACATTCGCAACGGAGACAAGGCAGGCGTGCGCGTGCTGCCGGACGGCGTGCGGGCCTACGGCGTGCCGTTTGCCGGAACGAGCGGCATCTGCGAGCGGTTTTCCTTGCCGCTGCGGGCGGTCGTGCTGCTGCGGCAGAGTCCGGTCAACACGGTCACGCGCCTGTATGGCGTGCGGGCGGCGACGGCGCTGCTGCCGAACGTGTTTTTGAGCACCGCCGTGCCGGAGGAGCACCAGCGGTTGCTGGAGTTGGCCTTCGCGCTGGCGGCCGCCGTGCCGGTGCTCTCGCTCGGCTGTACACCGGATGTTCGTGCCGTGGAGACGCTGGAAGCGGCGCTGGCTGAGTCAGAATAAGGGGTTGCCCCGGAGCGATGCTCCGGGGCAACCCTCTGTTATCATGGCTATTATACCTGCGTGCCCAGCCACTTTTCCAGGCACACGAGCGACACGCCGTCAATGCCGTTGAAATTGCACGGCACGGTGCCGACCTCCCGGTAGCCGAGATAGGCGTAGAGCCGGCGGGCGGCGGCGTTTTTCGCGTTTGTGTCGATGCGCAGCTCCGGGCAGCCGAGCGCCCGGGCGCGCTGCTCATAAAACCGCACGAACTGCGTCCCGTAGCCGTGACCGGCCGCCGCCGGGTCCACGACGAGCGTGTGCAGCACGAGCACCTGCTCCGGCCGCGCCTCATATTGCCACGGCACCGCGGCATACACCGGCACCTGTTCGTGGTTGATGCGCCCGGCAGCGTAAACGGTGCCGCCGTCGGCGAGAACGAACAGCTCCCCGGCATCCAGCGCGGCCTGCGCGGTCGCACGCGTGGGGTACACGCCGCGCACCCAGCCGATGCTGACTTTCCCGGCCTCCTCGGCCGTGTGGATCGCGTCATAGATCTCCTCGATGCGCGCAATGTCGCTCGCGGTTCCGGGTCGGATAGCTGTCATGGGTCATTCCTCCTGCGTTTGTGGTTCAAAGATGTTCTCCGGCATCAGCGCGGCGAGCGCCCGCTGCCCGGCCGGGGTGTGATGCACGCCGTCGGTCGTGTAGGCGGGGACGAGCGCGTCCGGATCGTCGGGATCGGCCAGAGGACCCAGCGGGATGTACCCGTCGGCGGGGCAGTCCGCGCTCTGAAACCAGGCGTTGAGCTCCAGCCGCAGTGCGTCCAGTTCCGGCGACCACTGGATGTCGTCCCCGCGGCCGAAGAGGTTGCGGGTGTAGCCCTTCCACGGTGTGAGCTCGCAAAACCAGATGCGCACGCCCTGCGCGTGCGCCATGTCGGCGAGCGCGCGGTAGCCCGCCGTCATCTGCGCGAACGTGACCGGGGCCAGCAGCCCCTGCTTGCTCCGGCAGTGCGGGTGGATGAGATCGTTCGCGCCCAGCTTGACGAGCACCATGTCCACGCCCGCCTGACCGAGCACGTCGCGCGCAAAGCGCTTCACGCCCGCGCCGCCGAGGAGTTTGGCCGCGCGGCCCACGCCGTCGGCCACCAGCCGGTCGCCCTTGATGGCGGCCTGCGTCACGCTCACGTTCCCGATGCCATCGGCGCGCAGGCGTGTGGCCAGCAGACGCGGCAGCTCGTTTGCCACGGTCGAGTCGCCGAAGATGACGCACGCGTGCGTCCCGGCCGCGGCCAGCACGTCGACCTCCGTGAGCGCGGGGATGACCTCATACGCGCCGGAGTCCGCCGTGTGCTGCATCGGCACGGCCATGTGCAGCATGGTGCGGCGCGTGCAGTTGCCGAGCTCGGCATGGCTGCGCCCGCCGATGAGCCCGATCGTGCGCATGGCGTTGATGCCGCGGTAAAAGACCGTCACGGTCAGCGTCTGCCCGGCCGCGACCGGCAGCGCGGCCGCATCGGATGTGCAGCTCGTCCCCGCGCCGATGCGCACGTGCGTATTCCCGCCGAAGGTCACGGTGTGCAGCGTGGCCGGGTCGATGCCGCGCGCATCGTCCGCGCCGATGGCGACGGTGCAGGCCGCCACATGCAGCGGCAGCACACCGAAAATGTTCGAGAGCGTCAGCCGCACGTGCGTGCCGCCGGCCGTGAGCTGCACGGCCGTGCGTGCGGACACATCCGTCACGGCGACGCCGAGCCGGTCGAGCACGCCGGTCTCGGACAGGCTTGCGTCGATGGGGCTGGTGCTCCACGCGCTGACCCAGTGGCCGGCAGTCTGGCGATCATCCATAGCAAAACCTCCGGAAAAAACGTTTGGATTCCGTATTTAAAATAGGGGAGATGCAGGAAAAAGTCAACCGCGAATCGTCCCCGGCTTTACAACTGCCGCCGGGATGTGGTATCATGCGCTCAGAAGAAAATTCGGAAACGAGGGGGGACGTCCGTGTCAGACGCCAGAGAACGACCGGCGGCGCAGCCGCCGAAAAAACGCATGAGCCGCGGCACGCGCGTGCTGGTCATCATCGTGTGCGTTCTGCTTGCCATCGCGCTGATCCTGGTCGGCACGGTGCTGATCCTGTCGGCGGTCGGCCGCAGCGCGCTGACCAACGACGACGGGATGAATATTGCCCGCGACGACGTGGAGGCGCTCGGCTCCGGCACGGTGCGCTACGACGGGCAGCTCTACCGCTATAATACCGACATCGTCACGATCCTGCTCATGGGCGTGGACGAGGAGGTCAAGCAGGACGCCGACGGCGTGTACGGCAACGCCAACCAGTCGGACGCGAACATTCTCGCGGTGCTCGACCTGCGCAATCAGGAGATGACGCTCGTGTCCATCTCGCGCGATGCCATGTGCGCGCTTGACATTCTTGACAGCACGGGCGCGCACGTCGGCACGGCCACGGCGCAGCTGGCGCTGGCCTATTCTTACGGCGACGGGGCGGAGCGCAGCTGCGAGCTGACGAGCGCCGCCGTTTCGCGCCTGTTTTACGACCTGCCGATCCCGGCCTACGGCTCGATCTACATGCAGGGCATCCGCCAACTGGTCGACAGCGTCGGCGGCGTGACTGTCACGCCGGATGCGAGCTTTTCCGGCTTCGCCGCCGGGCAGGCCGTGACGCTCACCGGTCAGCGCACGGAGGATTATATCCGCTACCGCGCCGACTCGACCGAGGGCAACAACCAGCGCATGCAGCGGCAGAAGCAGGTCGTGCTCGCGCTCGTGAACAAGATGCTCGCGCAGGTCAGGGAGGACCCGGCGAGTGTGCTGGCGATCTATAACAACATCCGCCGCAACACGACGACGAACATCAACACCGCCATGATGGTCTATCTGGCGCAGCAGGCGAGCGGGATGCACTTCTCGGGCGATATCGTCAACGTGCCCGGAACGTCGGTCATGGGCGCGCAGCGGCACGCAGAGTATCAGGTCGATCAGGATGCGCTGCTACGGATGATCCTGAACATTTTCTACGAACCGGTGGACGGCTGATTGGAAAAACGGTTATTTTTTGAAAATAACCCTTGCATTTTGCGCCGCTTCGGTGTAAAATTATACTACCCTTAGAAACTGCAAGTCTATGAATGGAGGAGTTACACAATGAAGCGTTTTGTGGCCATTCTTTTGATACTCGTGCTCGTGTTTGCGCTGTCGGCGACGGCGTTTGCTGCCAGCAACGTCACCAGTCCGGAGAAGGGCAACACGAATCCGAATGTCAATCCCGATTCCGGCAAGACCTCTCCGCAGACCGGCGAGTCGTTTGGCATCCTGTGGGTGATCCTGGCGGCCGTTGCTGCGGTCGGAGCGGTGCTGTTTTGCGGCAAAAAGCTGGTTCGCGTCAAGTAAGATGGCATAATGAAGATAACAAAGCTCCATGATCCGTTCATGGAGCTTTTGTTTTTATGAGGTGAACGATGAAAACGAAAAAGATCCTTGTGCGCAGCGTGTTGATTCTGGTGGCGCTCGCGGCGCTGTGCGCGTGCGCGTGGTGCGTGTGGTACATCATTCAGTACTACCAGGGCCAGTCCTTCGGCGACCGGATGCGCGCCAACGCCCCGGATGATGCCGGCAGCTTCCAGCTCGAGCGCGTGAAGATCCCGGTCGATTTCGACGAGCTGCAGGTCATGAACCCGGATATCTATGCCTGGGTCACGATCCCGGATACGGACATCAGCTATGCCGTGCTCCAGCGCGAAGGGGACGAGGAGTATTACTCCAAGCACAGCGAAAACGGCGCATACTACAGCGGCGGCAGCATCTTCAGCCAGGACTATAATCAGAAGGACTTCAGCGACCCCATGACCGTGCTCTACGGCCACAACCTGCGCAACGGGCGCATGTTCGCCCAGCTCAACGACTTTTCGGATGCCGAGGTCTTTGAGGCGCACCGCTATATCTATGTCTACCTTCCGGACCGGATGCTCGTCTATGAGATCTTCGCGGCCTATCCGCACTCGAACGAGCACCTGCTGCTGTGCCACGACTTTTCGGACGCGGGCGATTTCACGGCGTATTTTGACGGCGTGCAGGCGCAAAAGAGCCTGCAGGCCAACTTCCGCACCGACGCCTGGCCCGTACCGGGCGACCGGGTGCTGACGCTCTCGACCTGCTTCCGCGGGGACAACCACCAGCGCTACCTCGTGCAGGGCAAGCTCGTGGCGGAGGCCTACGCCAAATAACGGCATGCAAAATACGAAAAACCTGCAGAGCAAACGCTCTGCCGGTTTTCTGCATCCGGATCGCTCAGCCGTGCAGGCCGTTTTCCTGACGCTCCATGTTTTCGATGACGACGTCGTGAATGTCGCCCAGGCCCGCGCAGTATTCGAGCACCTTCCAGGGGGTGTTCGTGTGGAAGTGGATCTTGATGAGGTCCTCGTCGCCGACGGCGAGCAGGCAGTCGCCCGCGATGTTCTGCTGAATGTAATCGTGAATCGCGTCCTCGTCGAGGCCGTGGCCCTCGATGAGCAGCTGGGTGTCAAACCGGAATTCGAGCATGCGTTGCTTCCTCCTTATTCATCGAGCTTGAGCACGGCGAGAAACGCCTCCGTGGGGATCTGGACCGTGCCGAGCTGGCGCATTTTCTTCTTGCCTTCCTTTTGCTTTTCGAGCAGCTTCTTCTTGCGCGTGATGTCGCCGCCGTAGCACTTGGCGAGCACGTCCTTGCGCAGAGCCTTGACGGTCTCGCGCGCGATGATCTTGCCGCCGATCGCGGCCTGCACCGGGATCTCGAACAGCTGCCGCGGGATGTTCTCTTTGAGCTTCTCGCACAGCTTGCGCGCCCGGCCATAGGCCTTGTCCTTGTGGGCGATGAAGCTCAGCGCGTCGACCTGGTCGCCGTTGAGCAGCATGTCCACCTTCACGAGTTCGCTCGGGTGGTAGCTGGAAAATTCGTAGTCGAGCGAGGCATACCCCTTCGTGCGCGCCTTGAGCGTGTCGAAGAAGTTGTAGACGATCTCGTTGAGTGGCATCTCGTAGTGCAGCTCAACGAGCCGGCTGTCGAGATACTGCATGTTTTTATACTCGCCGCGCAGGTCCTGGCACAGCGGCATGATGTTGCCGACGAACTCCTGCGGCGTGATGATCGACACGTTCACGAACGGCTCCTCCGCGACCTCGATGGAGGCAGGGTTCGGGTAGTCGTGGGGGTTGTCGATCATGAGCACCGTGCCGTCGGTTTTCGTGATGCGGTAGATGACGCTCGGCAGCGTCGTGATGAGGTCGAGGTCGAACTCGCGCTCGAGCCGCTCCTGAATGATCTCCATGTGCAGCATGCCGAGAAAGCCGCACCGGAAGCCGAAGCCGAGCGCGACCGA
>CAKTNQ010000010.1:0-46217 GCA_934589185.1 uncultured Oscillospiraceae bacterium
AGCTCGGCGCAGCGGGCGGACACGTAGCGGTGGCTCGTGCCGTGGAAGCCGTAGCGGCGGATGCCGTCGTTCTGGTAATATTCATAAGGGATAGCATACATGTAGGCCTTGCCGGGCATGGTCTGGTGGAACGCAGTGTCAAACACGGCGACCATCGGCACGTCGTCGCCCATGACGGCGCGGCAGGCGTTGATGCCGGTGATGTTGGCGGGATTGTGCAGCGGGGCAAACGGCGTGCACTCCTCGAGGGCGGCCATGACGGCGTCGTCGATCTTGACCGAGCAGGCAAACTTCTCGCCGCCGTGGACGACGCGGTGACCGACGGCGTCGATCTCTTTCATGGAGGTGACCACACCGTACTCGGCGCTGGTCAGCTTGTCGATGACCGCGGCGATGGCTTCGGAGTGGGTGGGCATCGGCAGGTCTTCGTCAAAGACCGGCTTGCCGCCGATGAGCGGGGTGTGCTTGAGGTGGCCGTCGATGCCGATGCGCTCGCACAGGCCCTTGGCCAGGACGTGCTCGGTCTCCATGTCGATCAGCTGATACTTCAGGGAAGAGCTGCCGGCATTGATGACAAGAATTTTCATAGTCAGATTCCTTTCTCATATAAAATATTGTAATTTTCGCAAAACCACAGTATTATGATGCCATAACACTCTTATTGTAATCATTTCGTTGGAAAACGCAAGTATTTTTCGAAAGAAGGTGCAAAAATGGGCAATGTCATCGGCATTGTTGCTGAGTATAACCCGTTTCACAACGGACATGCGCGGCTCATCGAGCAGACGCGCGCGCGTCTGGGGGCGGACTGTCCGGTCGTGTGCGTCATGTCGGGCGACTTTGTGCAGCGCGGCAGTCCGGCAGTGTATTCCAAGTTTGCGCGCGCGGAGGCCGCCGCGCGCTGCGGGGCGGATCTGGTGCTGGAGCTGCCGCTGCCGTGGGCGCTGTCGTCGGCGGAGGGCTTTGCCCGCGGTGCCGTGGGGCTGCTGGGCAGTCTCGGCGTGGTGACGCATCTGAGCTTCGGCAGCGAGTGCGGCGAGCTGGAGCCGCTGCAGCGGGTGGCCGAGGTGCTGCTCGATCCGCTGCTGGGCGAGGACCTGCGCGCCGAGCTGCAGTCCGGCATCCCATTTGCGGCGGCGCGGCAGCAGGCGGTCGCGCGGCGTGTGGGCGCACTGGCGGAGCTGCTGCAGGCACCGAACAATATTCTTGCCGTGGAGTATCTCAAGGCGATCTTTGACCAGCGGCTCGATCTGCATCCGCTGACGATCCTGCGCACCGGCGCGCAGCACGACCGTCCGGCGGAGGGAAATGTGCGCTCTGCGAGCGAGCTGCGCACGCGCATCGGCGCAGGGGAGAATGTGTCCGCCTTTCTGCCGAAAGCAGCGGCGGAGATCAGCGCGCGAGAAAAAACACTTGGCCGCGGACCGGTGCTGCCGGATGCGCTGGAGAGCGCGCTGCTCTCGCGCCTGCGCATGCTGCCGCAGACGGCATACAACGCGCTGCCCGGCGCATCCGAGGGGCTGGGCAACAGCCTGTACCGCGCCGCACACGAGGCGCCGACGCTCGACGGTGTGCTGGCGGCGGCGAAATCCAAGCGCTATGCGCTCTCGCGCATCCGGCGCATGACGATGTGCGCGGCCCTCGGCGTCACCGCCGGCATGGACACGGGCACGCCGCCGTATGCACGTGTGCTGGCCATCGGCGCGCAGGGCAGGGAGCTGCTGCGCGCGATCGATACGCGTGCGTCGGTGCCGCTCATCACGAAGCCGGCCGCCGGACGGAACCTGCCGGGTGCCGCCGGAGAAATCTTTGCCCTGACGGCGGATGCACACGATCTCTACGTGCTCGGCTGCCCCGCCAGAGAGGAGCGCCGCTGCGGCGGCGACTGGCGCACGAGCCCGTTTGTGCTGTGACCGGCATTGTGCGCAAAGTATTCGAAATTTTAATGTGAATATTTCATGAATTTGATATTGCAATTTTGTGAAAACGATAGTATAATCTTTGCATATTCATTTGAAGGACATTTGTCCGCGCGCCGCGGACAGCGTCCGGATAAGAAATGATTGGAGGAAAAATAATGAAAAAAGCGATTGCTTTGCTGCTCGCTCTGGTCATGGTGTTCGCGCTGTGCGCCTGCGGCGGCGGCGACAAGAGCACGGCCGACAACGGCGAGAAGGTCGTGAAGATCGGCGTGTTCGAGCCCGCCAGCGGCGACTCCGGCGCCGGCGGCAAGAAGGAAATGCTCGGCATGCAGTATGCCAATCAGGAGACCCCGACCGTCGAGATCGGCGGCGAGACCTACAAGGTCGAGCTCGTCTACTCCGATAACGGCTCCGATTCCGCGAAGGCTGTCTCGGCGGCTTCCAAACTCGTCAATGAGAAGGTCTCCATCGTGCTCGGCTCCTACGGCTCCGGTGTGTCCATCGCTGCGTCCGACACGTTCAAGCAGGCCGGCATCCCGGCTGTGGGCGTGACCTGCACGAACCCGAACGTCACGGCCGGCAACAGCCACTACTTCCGCATCTGCTTCCTGGATCCGTTCCAGGGCACCGTCCTTGCCAACTACGCTTCTTCCGAGCTCAAGGCCACGAAGGCCTACTGCCTCGGCGAGAACGGCAACGAGTATGACCAGGGCCTGGTCACCTTCTTCAAGCAGGCGTTTGAGAAGGCCGGCGGCACGGTCGTCACCGACTCCTTCCCGAAAGACAACTCCGACTTCAGCTCCTACCTGAACAAGGCGAAGGATCAGGGCTGCGACGTTATCTTCGCGCCCGTGTCGATCGCATACTCCACGCAGCTCGTCTCTCAGGCGGCTTCCCTGAACATCGGCATTCCGTTCCTCGGCTCCGATACGTGGGATGACAACATGGTCCTGCAGGCTGCCAAGGGCACCAGCGTCCAGGCGTTCGTCTCCACCTTCTACGCAGAAGGCGGCAACAAGACCTTCGACGACGGCATCAAGGCCTATATCAACGGCAATGCCGACGCCAAGACCACCAACGGCGGCGACGATACCATCTCCGCAGTGACGGCCATGGGCTATGACGTTTATTATGTTGCGCTCGAGGCGCTGAAGGCTGCCGGTTCCACCGATCCGGCCAAGGTCATGGAAGCGCTGCCCGGCGTGGTCTATGACGGCGTGTCCGGCCACATCGCCTTCGACGAGACCGGCGACGCGATCCGCGACACCGCTTATATCAAGACCATCGACTCGGCCACCAACGCGTGGAAGTTCGTGACGCAGCAGAAGGCTTCCTGAGCTTCTGAATCGGTCTGAGATCCAAAAATCCGGGGGGAGCTTCGGCTCCCCCTTTGGGATTTTGAGCCGCTGCGAAAGCTGCGGAAGCTCCGCGGTTTTCGCGGCGGCTGAATGTCCGCATTCGTAAACGATAGAGAGGGAAACAGATGGAATTTCTAGTCGCACAAATTTTATCCGGCGTTTCGCTGGGCGGCCAGTATGCCCTGATCGCCATCGGCTATACGATGGTCTACGGCATCCTGCGTCTCATTAACTTCGCCCACGGCGACGTGTTCATGTGTGCAGGCCTCATGATGGTCTTCATGTGTGCGTCCCTGCCGGTGTACGTATCCATTCCGCTCATGCTCGTGCTGACGGTCCTGCTCGGCTTCGTCATCGAGCGCGCGGCCTATAAGCCCCTGCGCAGCGCGCCGCGCATGTCGGTTATGATCTCGGCCATCGGCGTGAGCTACCTGCTGCAGAACGTGGCACTGTATGCCACCGGCGGCCAGCCGCAGACGTATCCGTCGCTGCCGTTCGTGTCCGGCACGGTTACGATCCTCGGCGCATCCACGCACTGGGTCACGGTCATCACGCCCGTGCTCGTGATCGTGCTTGTGCTGCTGCTGCAGTGGCTCATCAACCACACGAAGATCGGCATGGCCATGCGCGCGGTCGCGAAGGATTTCGAGACCAGCCAGCTCATGGGCATCAAGATCAACAAGGTCATCTCCGTGACGTTTATCATCGGCTCGTTCCTGGCGGCCGTCGGCTCACTGCTGTATTTCACGAACTACCCGACCGTCATTCCGACCTCCGGCGCCATGCCCGGTCTGAAGGCGTTCGTTGCGGCGGTGTTCGGCGGCATCGGTTCGATCCCCGGCGCCGTGATCGGCGCGTTCATCATCGGTATCTGCGAAACGCTCATCAAGGGCACCAGCATGACGGTGTTCTCCGATGCGTTCACGTTCGCACTGCTGATCGTCGTCCTCGTGGTCAAGCCCACCGGCCTGTTCGGTGAAAAGGCCACGGACAAAGTCTGAGAGGGGGGATCACTGTGCTGAAAGCGAAAGACAAAGAAGCGCGCCGCGGCAACCTGATCACCTTTGCTATCGTGCTCGTGCTCACGCTCGTGACGATGGTGCTGGAAAACGTCATGTCTCCCGGCTCCCTGCTCTTTACGGTCATCAAAAAGGGTGCGGTGTACTCGCTCGTCGCCGTGTCCATGAACCTGCTCAACGGCTTCACCGGCCTGTTCTCGCTCGGGCAGGCGGGCTTCATGCTCCTCGGCGCGTATGCCTACGCGATCTTCATGATCCCGGATGCCGCGCGTGATGGCGTGTATTACCTCTTCGAGGGTTCGAGCATCCACTTCTCCTTCCAGGAGATGTTCCAGCATCTGTTCGGCGCCACCGGCTTCGGCGGCGGCGTGAGTCTGGTGCTCGGCGTGCTCGTGGCCATCATTTTCGCGGGCCTGGTCGCCGCGTTCTTTGCGTACCTGATCGGTCTGCCGGTCCTGCGCCTCAAGAGCGACTATCTGGCCATTGCCACGCTCGGCTTTGCCGAGATCCTGCGCGCCATTTTCCAGTGGCAGACGCTCGGCAAGGTCACCAACGGCGCCAATATTCTCAAGGGATACCCGACATTTGCGGATTTCAACATCACGAATGCTTCCGGCAAGGTGCTCTTCCGCCTGAGCGCGGTCGTGCCGATCCTGCTTGCCGGTATCTGCATCTTCCTCATCGTCCTGCTCATCAATTCGTCCTACGGCCGCGCCTTCAAGGCGATTCGCGACGATGAGATCGCGGCGGAGGCCATGGGCGTGAACCTTGCCAAGCACAAGAGCCTGTCGTTTGTCATCAGCTCGTTCTTCGCGGGCGTGTCGGGCGCGCTCTTTGCCATGTTTGCCACGACCGTGCAGGCCAAGGTGTTCACCTCGGCCATGACGTATGAGATTCTGCTCATCGTCGTCATCGGCGGCATTGGCTCCGTCTCCGGCAGCTGCATCGCCTCCTTCCTGTACATTGCGTGCTCCGAGTGGTGGCTGCGCTTCCTCGACAACGAGGCGTATATCGGCGCGTTCAAGGTGCCGCTGCTGCGCAACGGTTTCCGTATGGTCGTGTTCTCGATCATCATCATGATCGTCGTGCTCTTCTTCCGCAAGGGCATCATGGGCGAGCGCGAGCTGCCGGATCTGTTCCGCAAGCGAGCGAAAAAGGCAAAAAAGAACGTAGTTGAGGAGGGCAAAGCAGATGAGTAAAGACATCCTCAGCGTGGAAAATATCACGATGCAGTTCGGCGGCGTCGTGGCGGTCAACAACCTGTCGCTGCACATCCCCGAGGGGCAGATCGTGGCGCTCATCGGCCCGAACGGCGCCGGTAAGACCACGGCCTTCAACTGCATCACCGGCGTGTATGAGCCGACGAACGGCCTCGTCAAATTCCTCGACGAGCCGATGGTCCGCAACCATCCGACCGGCAAGATGAAAAAGCTCTACAAGGGTGAAAATCCGCTGCTCTACACGGCGGAGTATCATCCGGACGACGAGACGAAAGAGCAGATGCTCGCGCGCGACCCGCTGGCCGGGACGGGCAAGATCGTCTCGCCGACGCCGGACAAGATCACGAAGCTCGGCATCGCCCGCACGTTCCAGAACATCCGCCTGTGGAAGAGCATGACGGTGTTTGAAAACGTGCTCGTGGCAAAGCATATGCGCGCCAAGCAGAACGTGTTTTCCGCGACCTTCCGCGGCAACGCCAAGGAAGAAAAGCGCATGCGCGACGAGACCATGGCCCTGCTCGTGGAGCAGGGGCTGGAGAAATACAGCGACGACATCGCAACGAGCCTGCCCTATGGTATCCAGCGCCGGCTGGAGATTGCCCGCGCGCTGGCGACGGATCCGAAGCTGCTGCTGCTCGATGAGCCGGCGGCCGGCATGAACCCGCAGGAGACGCTCGAGCTCGCGGCGTTCATCCACGAGCTGCGCGATAAATACGGCCTGACGATCTTTCTGATCGAGCACCATATGGATCTGGTCATGCGGATCTCCGATTACATTTACGTCATCGACTTCGGCAGCAAGATTGCCGAGGGCATCCCGCAGGAGATCCAGAACAATCAGCACGTCATTGACGCCTATCTGGGGGTTGTGGAAGATGAGTGAAACGATTCTGAAAATTGAAGACCTGCAGGTGCACTACGGCGGCATTGAGGCCGTCAAGGGTATTTCGTTCGATGTGCAGGAGGGGCAGATCGTCACGCTGATCGGCTCCAACGGCGCTGGCAAGAGCTCCACGCTGCGCACGATCTCCGGCCTTGTCAAGCCGAGCGGCGGCAAGATCACGTTCCGGGGCGAGGACATCACCGGCAAGGACCCGACCCAGATCGTGACGCAGGGCGTGACGCTCGTGCCGGAGGGACGGCGCATTTTCCCGGACATGACCGTGCTGGAAAACCTCAAGATCGGCGCCTACCTGCGTAAGGACGATCTCTCGGAGGACCTCGAATGGGTGTACAGCCTGTTCCCGCGCCTGAAAGAGCGCAGCTGGCAGGCCGGCGGCACGCTCTCCGGCGGTGAGCAGCAGATGCTCGCGGTCGGCCGCGCGCTCATGAGCCGCCCGAAGCTGCTCATGATGGACGAGCCCTCGCTCGGCCTTGCGCCGCTGGTCGTGCGCGATATCTTCTCCATCATTCAGGAGATCAACAAGCAGGGCGTGACCATCCTGCTCATCGAGCAGAACGCAAACATGGCCCTCAAGATCGCCGATGTCGGCTACGTGCTCGAGACCGGCCGCATCACGCTCACCGGCAGCGGCGAGGAGCTGCTGACGAATGACGCGGTGCGCGCGGCGTACCTCGGCGCATAACTGCATACGCTACCAGACGGAAGGATGCCCGCGGGCGTCCTTCCGTTTTTTCGGAACATTTCTTGACCGAGCGCGTCCAATCCTGTACAATGCAGTTGAAAACCATCGAACCATAGAGGTGTACTATGAAAAAGTTTCTTTCCGGATTTCTGGTGCTGTGCCTGTCACTCGCGCTGCTGACCGCCTGCGGAACCGGCGGCCAGACCGGCAAAACGGTGACGGCCGGCGGCCTGACCTTTGCCAAGAGCTACAGCGAGGTCTATTCCGCGCTGACCGATGCGCAGAAAGCGATCGCAGAGCGCGATAAGTCGCTCAACATGTCCGACGGTACCTCCGGCGACCCGGAGGCCGGCGGCAAGGGCGACGGCGAGGGCACGTTCTACTCCGGCACGAACGTGCAGGTCGCGGGTGTTGACGAGGGCGACATCGTCAAGACCGACGGCACGTATATCTACATTCTGCGCGGCAGTGAGCTGATCGTCATGCAGGCGGACGGCGCGGACGTCACGGACGTGTCCAACGTGTTCGTCGGGCAGGACTGGGAGCAGACAACGACCGAGGACGGTCAGGCCCACACGCAGGAAAAGCTGCCGCTGGAGCTGTATCTCGTGGATAGCCGCGCGGTCATCCTCTCGTCGTATACCGACTGGACGGGCAGCGACACTTCCTCGGACGAGCGTTCCGGCAGCGGCAATAACTACGTCACGGTCGATATTTATGACGTTTCCGATCCGGCGGCCCCGACACTGGTCCAGTCGCTCGGGCAGGACGGCTACGAGATCGCCTCGCGCATGGTCGGCGGCGTGCTCTATCTGTGCACGTCGTATTATCCCGATGCGCCCGAGAAGGGCGACGAGACCACGTATGCGCCCCGGCTGTATGACGGGGACACGGCGTCGGTCGTGCCGTGCGACAGTATCGGCCTCATGCCGTATAACAACTCCATGACCTACGCGGTCGCGGCGTCGTATGATATCGCGTCCGGCACCCGGCTCTCCAGCCAGTCCGTGCTCGGCGGCGGGGAGACGGTGTATATGACGGCGGAGAATCTCTACCTGTGTGCGAGCGTTTACGATGACGGTGCTGGCAAGACGTATAAAGATGGCAGCTACACGGTCACGGACTATACCTCCAGCGTCAACACGGTGGTCAACCGCTTTGCGATCGCGGACGGCAAGCTTACCTTCGCCGCCAACGGCGCTGTGGCCGGCGCGCTCAACAATCAGTTCTCGCTCGACGAGCGGGACGGTTATCTGCGCATGGCTACGACCGAGCAGACGTATGCCTACAGTGTTTACCGCGATGAAAAGCACGACTTTGAAAACACGAAAACCAATGACGACGCCACGCAGACGCGCAACGATGTCTACGTGCTCGACAGTGACCTGACCACCGTCGGCAGCGTGGCCGGGCTCGCGGAAGGGGAGACGGTGTTCTCCGCGCGCTTTGACGGGGATTACGGCTATCTGTGTACCTACCGCCAGACGGATCCGGTCTTTGCGGTCAATCTGACCGACCCGGCGAACCCGAAGGTCGTCGGCGAGCTCAAGCTCAGCGGCTATTCGGACTATCTGCACGTCTGGTCGGACGGGATGCTCTTCGGCCTCGGCATGGAGACGCAGGCCGTCGACGGCGCGACCGTAGACGGTATGAAGCTCGTCATGATCGATACGTCCGACCCCGCCAAGCTGCACGATCTGCACACGCAGACCATCGACGCCGACTACAGCGAGGCGTTGTATAACCATAAGGCCATTCTGGTGGACAGCGGCAAGGATCTGATCGCGTTTCCGGCCGAAAACAGCTACCTCGTCTATGGCTATTCGGCGGATGATGGCTTCACGCTGCGCAAGGAGATCCCCGTCTCGCAGTGGGACGAGAACAACCGCGGCCTGTACATCGGCGACTACTTCTATGTCGTCGGCTCCGACCAGGTGAACGTGCTCGACCTGGGCACGCTCGAGAACGTGGCGCAGGCGATCATTCCGCGCGGATAACGCAGGAAAGATTCTGTTTTGTATGCATTTGTGAATCCAGAAGAACGGAGACGGCCGATCGGCTGCCTCCGTTTTTTACCTGCGGAATCGAGTTGACGGTGGCAGAGCAGCGTGCTATGCTGAGAGCGAGAAATGAGAATGCGTCCTTGGAAAAGGCGCGAAATGGAAATAGGAGAAAAGAAATGAAGTATCAGACTGCGTATTTTTGCGGCTATGCCAAGCTGCCGTCGGCCCTGCCGACCACGACGACAAACGGAAGCATCACGCTCGGCTTGAAGATCGATCTGGAGACCGCCTGTATTGAGGATGTGTCGGTCACGTTCCTGTCGAATCTGGCGCTGAGCATGTGCCGGGAGTACTTTGTGGGCAAGAATGTTCTGCGCGATTATGATGAGATCGTCGAGGAGATCGGCTATCGGCATCAGGGCGCGGCGGCAAAATCCATCATCAAGGCGTTCGGGGATATTCACCGCAATTATATCGAGTACATGGAGAAAAACGGGCCGTATCTGCGCGCGCGCGGCTGAGCGGAGCGCGCCGGCAGGGGAGATGCCGGGACGATGGCTCTATGAGAATTGCACAGTTTTTTTACGCAACTTTCGTGTACTTATCCGAAAGTTATACAAAGTCTTGTTTTTCGCTGAGGAATGTGCTACTTTGAATGCGTAGGAAGCAAACCGCAATTACATAGTTTATGAGTTGTTTGACTGTCAGCGTCTCTCTCCCGAGACGGAATCGACTTTCCAAGACCAACTGCAAGAGATTGTAGTTGGTCTTTTTTTATCCAGTGGGAGAAACTGACAGCACAGCTGGAGCCGGCACCTGATTGCGTTTTGCCGCGAGAAGAAACTGAAAGAGAACAGGAATTGGAGTGTAAGAAGTGAAAAAACAACAGAGAAACCGCCTGATCGTAGCGGCTGTCCTGACAGTGCTCTGCGCGCTGCTGGCTCTGGTACCGTTTACGGGACTTGAGGCACAGGGCAAAGGTGTGCTGATCGTTTTTGTGTGGGCGATCCTGATGTGGATTGTCCGGCCGATCCCGGAGTATCTGATCGGCGTTCTGGCTGCGGCCATCCTCGCAATTTTCTTTGGCATGAAGACCAACGTGGTCTCCGGCTTTTCCAGCTCCGGCTGGTGGCTGTGCCTGTGGGCCGGCTTCATCGGATCCGCCATCAAGTTTTCCGGTCTGGGTGAGCGCGTTGCTTACTGGATCCTCGTAAAGATGGGCAAGACAGAGCTCATGGCCAACTACGCGACCTCGATCGCCAACACGGTCCTGTCGCTGATGATCCCCTCCAACACGGCGCGCGGCGCCGTCATGTCGCCGATCTGCGACAACATCTGCGAAGGCATGGGCTACAAGCGCGGCGAGCACAAGGGCGACGCGGCGATCATGCTCTCGAACCTCTTTACCAATACCACCAACACCTGGCTGTTTTACACGGCTGTCGGCGCCAATGCGATCGGCATGGCGCTCGTGACCGAGGTCACCGGTCAGGAGATCTCCTGGACGGGCTGGCTGCAGGCCACATTCATTCCCGCAGGCATCACGCTGCTGCTGATCCCGATCCTGTGCCACCTGCTCTTCGGTTCCAAGAAGGGCGAGAAGCGCGAGATCGACATCTCCTTCGCGAAGGAAAAGCTCAAGGAAATGGGCCCCATGAGCAAGAATGAGAAGAAGGCGGGCCTTTACTTTGTGCTGACGCTCATCGCTTTCTGCACGAACAAGTGGCACCACATCGCTCCGGACTACATCGTGTTCGTGACGATCTTCCTGATGCTCTGCCCGGGCATCGGCGTGTGCACGTTCAAGGATCTCAACGGCACGTTTGCCTGGCCGGCTTTCCTGCAGCTCGGCTTTGCGATGTCGCTGGCGACCTGCGTGAACAAGACCGGCGGCTTCCAGTGGCTGGTCGATGCGATCTTTACCACCAACCCGGCGTTTGCCGCGATGAACATCAACACGTTCCTCATCATCTGGCTGAGCTTCGTGGTCGTGCTGCACATCATCTTCGCCGGCATGAACGCGATGGAAGCGGTCATGGTCCCCGTGAGCATGACGATGGCCTCCGCGCTTGGCTTTGACCCCTACACGATGGGCCTGCTGACCGTTATGGCGATCTCCGCCGGCGCGTTCTTCCTGCCGTTCAACAGTGCACCGAACCTGATCTTCTATTCGACCAACCGCTTCAGCACGGCGCAGGAGCTTAAGGGTGCGATCCCGATCGCACTGCTCATCATTATCGGACTGATCTTCAGCGTGAAGGTCTGGTTCCCGGTGATCGGTATTCTGTAAATTTTCGTTTATGATCTGACCTATGAACCGAAAGAAAATCTGGCTGATTCTCGGCCCGGCACTCTTTGCGCTCAGCTTTATTCCCTATGGCGGACTGACACAAAATGTGCGGCTCGCTCTGGGAACGGTTCTGTGGATGGGCGTCTGGTGGGTGGCAATGCCCGTGCCTCCGGCGATCACGGCGTTTTTGCCGGTCGTCATCAACGCGGTCTTTGCCCTCACCGACATGTCGAGCATTACGAACTGTTATTCGGCGGAGCTGGTGTTCCTGCTGGCGGGTGCCGATATCATCACCATGGTCTGGGAGATCACCGGCGTGGACAAGCGCATTGCCGCGCACAGTCTGGCGCTGGTCGGCACCTCCGTCAGGCAGCAGGTCGTGATCTGGTTTTTGATCTCGACGGTGCTTTCGGCGGTGCTGCCGAATACGGTGGTCGCGGCCGTGCTGTGCTCCATTGCGATGGCGATGCTCAAGTTCGTCGGCGAAGGCGACGTGGAAAAAAGCAGCGCCGCGAAGCTTGTGCTCCTGGCGATCGTCTGGGGCGCGAATAACGGCGGCATGTTCACACCGCTCGGCGGCGCCATGAACCTGATCACGGTCTCGTATATCGAGGAGCTGATGGGCGCGGAGTTCCTGTACACCGACTGGGTGCGGGCGCTTTGGCCGTTTGCACTGGCGGTAACGGTGCTGACACTTGTGTATTTGCTGCTGCTGCCCTGCAAAAAGAAAACCCTTGAGGGTTCCAAAACCTATTTCAGCGATCTGTGCAAAAATCTGCCGAAACTCAGCCGCGCAGGCCGCATTTCGCTGATCGTGTTTGCGGCAGCGGCGCTGCTGGCGTTCACGCGGCAGCTGTATCAGCGGCAGTTCCCGGGGCTCAAACCCGGCTTCGTGTTTCTGATCGGCGGCCTGCTCATGTTCTTCCTGCGTGATGAGGAGAAAAAGCCCATTGTCACGTGGGAGCACGTGGAGCAGAACCTGATGTGGGGCATGTTCTTCCTCTTTGCCGGCGGCACCGCGCTCGGTGCGCTTGTCAATGGCAGCGGCGCATCGGAGGTGTTTGCCGGACTGATTGCCCGGTTCCCGGTACACAATACGTTCCTGCTCGTCCTGATTATCGTGACGCTCAACGTCGTCCTCTCGGATGTGATCAACAACACGGCCTGCGCCGCCGTCACGATCCCGATCGTGATCGGGATCGCACAGGGACTCTCCCTGCCCGTGATCCCGTATCTCTGGGTCGCGACCGTGTCGTATAACCTGTCCTACACGCTGCCGACATCGATCCGCTCGATCCCGATCGGCTATGGCCTGAGCCCGCGGTATATGTTCGCACGCGGCATCGTGCTCACAGTCGTCATGGTGCTGGCGGTATCCGTCATCGGCTGGGCGCTCATCACGTTCTGGCCCGGATTCAGCGTGCTCACCAGTGTCGGGTGACGTCCGCATGGAACCAATTTTATATCTGCTTGGCGTATTTTGGCGGCGCGTTTCCGCGCGCAGCAGAAGAGATATGCTTCCGGCAAAAAACAGTCTGCCCACTCTCGGTGCCGGACTGCCTTTTGCCGGATTTTTTTATCTGTAAACCATTCAATTTTTTGAGAAAACGAGGTTATGGCTTATGAGTATGCAAAAAGTAAGCAACAGCGGCCCGAAGCTGATGCAGGGCAACGAGGCCTGTGCGGCCGGTGCGCTGGCAGCCGGCTGCCGCTTCATGGCGGGTTATCCGATTACTCCGGCAACGGAGATCCCCGAATACCTGTCCGATAAGATGTTTGCCGCCGGCGGCGTGTTCATGCAGATGGAAGACGAGCTTGCCTCCATCAATGCGGTCATCGGTGCCAGCTGGGGCGGCGCGCGTGCCATGACGGCCACATCCGGCCCGGGCTTTACCCTGATGCAGGAGGGCATTGGCTACGCCATCGTCTCCGAGACGCCGCTGGTAATCGTCAACGTCATGCGCGGCGGCCCGGCGACCGGCCAGCCGACCTGCACGGCGCAGGACGCCGTCATGCAGGCGCGCTACGGCGGCCACGGCGACTATGAGATCATCGCTCTCACGCCGTCGTCCGTGCAGGAGACGTTTGACTTCACGGTCCGCGCCTTCAACCTGGCAGATAAGTATCGCGTGCCGGTGTTCGTACTCTCCGACGAGACCGTCGGCCACACCCGCGAGAAGCTCGTCATCCCCGAGGAGGTCGAGATCTTCGACGAGAAGTTCGAGGGCAATTGCACTGCGTATTTCCAGCCCGACGAGCACAAGATCCCGCCGCGCATCCGCTGCTTCGAGGGCCACAACGTCCTCGTCGACGGCCAGCTGCATGACGAGCGCGGCATCCGCGCCGGCACGGATCCGAAGGTCTGCGCCGCTGCCATCCACCGTTACTGCGACAAGATCCTTGACAATATCGACGACATCACTTCCGTGGAAGGCTTCTTCCTGGACGATGCCGAGACCGTGGTCGTGGCCTATGGCTCGGTCAGCCGCAGCGCCCTGTCCGCCGTTCGCCGCGCGCGCGACGAGCAGCACAAGGTCGGCCTGCTCAAGCTCAATACCATCTGGCCCGTCCCGGAAAAAGAGATCCGCGCCGCCTGCGCCAATGCCAAGCGCGTGATCGTTGCGGAAATGAACGTCGGTGACTACGCCCGTGAAGTACAGCGCGTCGTCGGCTATGACAAAGTGGAGACGTTCAGCTCCATCGGCGGTGTGTTCCCGGCACCGACCGCGATTTACAATCAGATTGTTGAGGTGAAGTGATATGAACAGCATCGCAGAAAAATACATCCGTCAGGAAGCACTTCCGTTCATCTTCTGCCCCGGCTGCGGCCATGGCATCGTGGTCAACAGCTTCATCCGCGCGATCGATGAACTGGGCATAAAGGAAAACGAAATGGCGCTCGTCAGCGGCATTGGCTGCTCCTCCTGGAGCCCGGTGTACCTGAAGTTTGACTGCCTGCACACGCTGCACGGCAGAGCGCTCGCACAGGCTGAGGGCCTTAAGGCGGTCAATCCGGACAAGCGCATTGTCGTGTTCTCCGGCGACGGTGACTGCGCCGGCATCGGTGGCAACCACCTCATCCACGCCGCCAAGCGCAACGTGGACATGACCGTTATCATGATGAGCAACTATATTTATGGTATGACCGGCGGCCAGCGCGCCCCGACCACGCCCTACGGTGCCACGACCAAGACCTCTCCGCTCGGCAATGAGGAGCATCCGTTTGACATGTACAAGCTCGTGACCGGCGCCGGTGCCACGTTCTACGCCAGAGCCAGCGTCACCAACCCCGTGCAGCTCGAGCGCGTGATCGTCAGCGCCATGGAGCACAAGGGCTTCTCGTTCATCGAGGTGCTCAGCCCGTGCCCGACGACTGCCGGCCGCAACATTTTCAACTTCAAGACCCCCACCGAGATGTACGACTGGTACGCGGCGCAGGTCTGCAATGCCAAAAACGGCGAGAGCGTGTCCGAGGACGGCAAGATCACGCTCGGCGTGCTGTATGAAGATACGCACAAGGAAGAGCTCTGCGACGTGCAGGCGGAGAAACAGGAGGCAGCGAAGAAATGAAGATCACGATCGACAGCAAATGGTGCAAAGGCTGCGCACTGTGCGTGCGCGCGTGCAAGAAGGGCGTGCTCGCCATCGGTGAGCAGCGCAGCAGCGGCGGCTACCTGATGCCGTATGCCCAGAACCCGGATGCCTGCATCGCCTGCAAGATGTGCGAGCGGACCTGCCCCGATGTCTGCATCGAGGTCACCAAGGAATAAGAGGAGGACAGAACCATGCGTAAGGATTTTCGATTCGGCGGTTCCGGCGGCCAGGGCGTTATCTCCCTGGCGGTGCTGCTGGCAAACGCTTATGGTGTGCAGAACAACTATGAAGTCGCGCAGACGCAGAGCTATGGCCCCGCTGCCCGCGGCGGCGCCTGCAAGGCGGAGCTCGTCGTTTCCGACGAGCGCATCGACTACGTGAAGGCCGATAAGCTCGACTCGTTCGTTGCGTTCAACAAGCCCAGCTTTGATAAGTTCAAGGGCGACATCAACCCCGATACCCGCCTGTTTGTGGACAGCACGTTCGTTACCGCAGAGGACGTCGCCGGCACGCCTGCCAAGCAGGTTTTCCTGTTCCCGGCCACGAAGTACGCCGAGGAAAACTTCCGCGTCGTGTGTACGAACATCGTCATGATGGGCTACATCGTGGCGCACAACCCGGACATCTCACTTGAGAATGCGCAGAACGCCATCCGTGCGGTCATGAACCCGAAGGTGGTCGATCTCAACCTCAAGGCACTGCAGTTCGGCTACGAGCACGGCAAGGCGGATCTTGCCTGATCCGTCCGGACTGTCTACGAATTCAACGATCAGGAGGAACCCATGGAAAGAGTACCGGAACTCTTGAAAAGCAAGATCATGTCCGCGGATGAGGCGGCGCAGCTGATTCGGACCGGCATGACCATCGGCGTGAGCGGTTTTACCAGCGTCGGCTACCCGAAGGCGGTGCCGGATGCGCTGGTGCGCTCCGGCCACGCGCGTGATCTGACCATCTGCGTCGGCGCCGCCGTCGGTGATGAGATCGACGGCGCGATGGTGCGCGCCGGCCTGGTCAAGAAACGCTATGCCCATCAGTCGCATAAGGACCTGCGCAATGCCATCAACGCCGGCACGGTCGGCTACAGTGATGTGCACATCTCGCATTTTCCCATGCACATGAATCAGCATACCGGTCCCAAAATCGACGTGGCTGTGGTAGAATGTACGGCGGTGAGCGAGCAGGGCCTGTACCTGGCCGCTTCCGGCGGGAGCGCAGACGCGGCCGTGCGCAATGCCGATAAGGTCATCGTGGAGGTCAACGAAACGCTCCCGGAGGGCCTGGCCGGTATGCACGATATCTTTGAGATCGGCTTGCCGCCGCATGCGCGCATCATCCCGATCACGAAGCCGGACGACCGTGTCGGCACTCCGTACATCCCGTGCCCGCCGGAGAAGATCGCGGCGATCGTTCTCACGGACCGCCGTGACGAGCCGCAGAAGTTCAAACCCTATTCCGAGGCGACCAAGACCATCGGCGAGAACGTCGTCAAATTCCTCAAGCAGGAGATCGCCGCCGGCCGCCTGCCGGAGAATCCGGGCCCGATCCAGTCGGGCGTCGGCTCCGTCGGCAACGCGGTGCTCAGCTGCCTCGCCTCGAGCGGCTTCCATGGCCTGAGTATGTACACCGAGGTCATGCAGGATTCGGCGCTGAACCTGATCGAGCAGGGCGTGTTTGACTTTGTGTCCACCAGCTCCATCGCGCTCGGCGAGGAAAACCGCCGCCGCTTTTATGAGAACATCGACTACTTCAAGGATAAGATCCTGCTGCGTCCGCAGGAGATCACGAACCATCCGGAGGTGGTGCGCCGCCTCGGTGTGATCTCGCTCAACACCCCGATCGAAGTGGACATCTACGGCAACGTCAACTCCACGCACATCATGGGTACCAAGATGATGAACGGCATCGGCGGCAGCGGCGACTTTGCGCGCAACGCACGTGTGTGCATTTTCGCGACGGAGTCCGTTGCCAAGGGCGGCCTCATCTCCTGCATCGTGCCGATGGTGTCGCATGTGGACCAGACCGAGCATGACGTGCAGGTCATCATCACCGAGCAGGGCATCGCCGATCTGCGATGGAAGACCCCGCGCGAGCGTGCCGAGCTCATTATTGAAAACTGCGCGCACCCGGATTACCGGCCCATGCTGCGCGAATACTACGAGCACGCGCTCGACGTTGCGGCCGGAAAGCAGACGCCGCACGACCTGGCCCAGGCGCTGTCCTGGCACCAGCGGTTTTTGGCCACCGGCACCATGAAGCCCTGAGCAGGGCGGCGCCCAAACGAAAGAAGAAAACAGAAAAGAAACAGAAAGAAAGGAATGAAAACCTATGTCGAACGTAGTTCTTTATTGTGAAAAACTCCCGACGGAGGGAATGGAGACCCTGATTTCTGAACTTTGCCCGAAGGAGCTGGACCTCCGGTTCCTGTACCCCGTGAAAAACGGCAAAAAGGGCGATTTTGAGGACGCCGACTACATCCTGGCCTCGATCTGCAAGATCGGCAAGCCGGAGATGGACCGCGCCAAGGATCTGAAGCTCATCCATGTCCCCGCGACCGGCTATAACCATGTGGACATTGCCTACGCCAAGGAAAAGGGCATCCCGGTGTGCAATTCTGCCGGTGAGAATGCCTCCACGACTGCGGAGTTCACCATTGCGCTCATGCTCGCCTGTATGCGCCGTTTGAGCATGATCGACCGCCGCTGCAAGCAGGGCGAGTGGCACAGCTGGACCTGGCGCCACGACAGCTATGAGCTGCGCGGCAAGACGGTCGGCATTGTCGGCGGCGGCGCCATCGGCCGCATGGTCATGCAGCGCCTGCAGGGCTGGGACTGCAAGCTGATCTACAGCGATCCGTACCGTATGCCCGAGGAAATGGAAAAGAAGCTCAACTGCGAATACGTCTCCCTCGAGACGCTGCTGCGTGAGTCCGATGTTGTGTCCCTGCACTGCCCGCTGACCGAGCAGACCCGCGGTATGATCGGTAAGGAGCAGCTTGCCATGATGAAGCCGAACGCCATCATCGTCAACGAGGCGCGCGGCGCCGTCATCGACGACAAGGCGCTGGTCGAGGCACTGCAGAACGGCACCATCTGGGGCGCTGCCATCGATACGTGGGAGAAAGAGCCGCTGGACCCCAACGATCCGCTCGTGAAGATGGAAAAGGTCATCACCACGTCTCACCTCGGCGCGGCGACCCGCGAAACCGTCATCCGCTGCTTCAGCATCGGTTATCAAAACATTCTCCGCCAGATCCACGGGGAGGAACTCGTCAACCGCATCGTGTAAACGGTGCCAGATAGTCTTATTGCGATATTCTCTCGAATCTCTCCTCTTTACTTACAATTTCTCTGTTTTGCATTTTTGACGAGTCTCTCTGTTTTTGCGAGAAGCGCCGGCCTTGTGGCCGGCGCTTTTTGCGTGCTGCGGCCTGTTTACATTTTTGCGCCGCTGTGGTAAACTGATACATTGAGCGAATATCGCAACAAGGGAGGCGGCGCTGTGCTCGAAAAGCTGCGACAAATTGAAAACCGGTATGCCGAGCTGGAGAGCAAGCTGGCCGATCCCGCGTACTATTCCGACCCCGCGGTGTTCACAAAGCTCTGCCGCGAGCAGCGCGAGCTGCAGCCGGTCGTGGAGGCCTACCGGGCCTATACCGCCTGTCAGGCGCAGATCACGCAGGCGGAAGCGCTGCTGGGCGACCCCGAGCTGCATGAGATCGCGCGCGAGGAGATCGAGAGCGGCAAAGCTCGCTGCGCGGAGCTCGAGCAGCAGCTGCGTGTCCTGTTGCTGCCGCGCGACCCGAACGATGACCGCAACGTCATTCTGGAGATCCGCACCGGCGTCGGCGGAGAAGAATCGGCGCTCTTTGCGCATACGCTTTATAGAATGTACAGCATGTACGCCGATGCGCGCGGGTGGAAAACCGAGATTGCGAACCTCAACGAGACGGAGCTCGGCGGCGTGCGCGAGGCAAGCCTGCTCATCAGCGGGCAGGGGGCGTACTCCCGACTGAAGTTTGAAAGCGGGGTCCACCGCGTCCAGCGCGTGCCGGAGACGGAGACCGGCGGCCGCATCCACACCAGCACCGCCACCGTGGCCGTGCTGCCGGAGATGGACGCCGTGGAGGTGCACATCGACCCGAAGGACCTGCAGATCGATACCTACCGCAGCTCCGGCGCCGGCGGCCAGCACGTCAACAAGACCGAGAGCGCCATCCGCATCACGCACCTGCCGACCGGCACGGTCGTGGAGTGTCAGGATGAGCGCAGCCAATATAAAAACAAAGATCGCGCGATGAAGATCCTGGCCTCGCGCCTGTACGCCGCGGAAAGCGCCCGGCAAAACGCCGCACGCTCGGCCGCTCGGCGCAGTCAGGTCGGCACCGGGATGCGCAACGAGCGCATCCGCACCTACAACTTCCCGCAGGGGCGGGTGACGGATCATCGCATCGGGCTGACGCTCTACAAGCTCGATCAGGTGCTCGATGGCGATCTGGATGAGATCATCGATGCGCTCACGCTGGCCGATCAGGCCGAGAAGCTGCGCGCATCCGCGGAGGAAGCATGAACACGAAACGAATCACAACCGAGATCGCGCAGGCGGCGGACGCCATCCGCGCCGGGCAGCTCGTCGCCGTCCCGACGGAGACGGTCTATGGCCTTGCCGGAAACGGGCTGGACCCCGATGCCGTCGCGCAGATCTATGAGGTCAAGGGCCGTCCGGCCGTCAAGCCGCTGTCGCTGATGGTGCACGACGCGTCCGCCATGGCGCGCTACTGCGCCGATGTGCCGCCGGCGGCGTACACGCTGGCCGAGGCCTTCTGGCCCGGGCCGCTCACGATCGTGCTGCGGGCGCAGGACTGCGTGCCCGAGATCGTGCGCGCAGGCGGGGAGACCGTCGGTCTGCGCTGCCCGGACCACCCGGCCACACTGGCGCTCATCGAGGCCGCGCAGCTGCCGCTGGCGGCGCCGTCGGCCAATCCCTCCGGTGCGCCGAGCCCAAAAACGGCGGACGACGTGCTCGCGTATTTCGACGGGCAGATCGCGGCCGTCATCGACGGCGGCCCCTGCGGCATCGGCCGGGAGTCCACGCTCGTCGATCTCTCGCACACGCCGTATCACATTCTGCGCTCTGCCGCCGTGCCGGACGATGCTGTGTGGGACGCGCTTGTGCAAAAAATGCACATCGTCGGCATTACAGGCGGCACCGGCTGCGGCAAAACGACCGCGCTCATGGAGCTGGAGCGCCGGGGCGCGCTTGTGATCGACTGCGACGCGGTGTATCACGAGCTGCTGGCGTCCAATACCGCCATGCTCGCGGAGATCAACGCCCGTTTTCCGGGTACAATAGAAAATGGGGCCCTGCAGCGCAAGAAACTCGGCGCGGTCGTGTTTGCGGATGCGGCGGCGCTCGACGATCTCAACGCCATTACGCACCGGTATGTCCGCGCCGAGGTGCGCGCGCGCCTGCGCGCGTGGGCGCGTCAGGGCGGTACGGTCGCGGCGATCGACGCCATCGCGCTCATCGAGAGCGGGCTGGCGGAGCTGTGCACCGTCACCCTCGGCGTGACGGCGCCGCGCGAGGTGCGCGTCGAGCGGCTCATCGCGCGCGAGGGCGTGACGCGCGCGTATGCCGAGGCGCGCATCGACGCGCAGAAGCCCAACGAATGGTTTGCCAAACATTGCAGCTATGTGTTGGATAACGGCGGCACGCTCGCCGATTTTCAGGACCGCTGCCATCAACTGATACAGGAGGTGCTCTCATGAGCGAAGATAAGGAACTCAAGCAGTGGAAGGAAAAGCTGTTTTACCAGCCGAAGAATGGTTACGATCAGATCGACGCCGAGCAGACGGGGGAGATCTTTGCCTACGCCGAGGGATATAAGCAGTTTCTCGACGCCGCACGCACCGAGCGCGAGGCCGTCAAGGAAGCGATCCGCATGGCGGAAGAAGCGGGCTTCGTGCCGTATACGTTCGGCATGGAGCTGCAGCCGGGCTCGAAGGTGTATGTCAACAACCGCGGCAAGGCACTCATGCTGGCCGTGCTCGGTCAGCAGCCGCTCGACCACGGCTGCGTGATCGCGGGCGCGCACATCGACTCACCGCGCCTTGATCTCAAGCAGACGCCGATGTATGAGGACTCGGAGCTGGCGTATTTCAAGACGCACTATTACGGCGGCATCAAGAAGTATCAGTGGGTCACGATCCCGCTGGAGCTGCACGGCACCGTCGCGCTCAAGGACGGCAGCACGGTCGATATCGCCATCGGCCGCGAGCCGGACGAGCCGCAGTTTGTCATCACCGATCTGCTGCCGCACCTCGGCAAGGATCAGATGCGCAAGACCATGGAAGAGGGCATCACGGGCGAGGCACTCAACATCGTCATCGGCAGCATGCCGTATGCCGGCGAGGGGCGCGACCGTGTGAAGCTCGCCGTGCTGTCCCTGCTCTATGATGAATACGGCATCACGGAAGAGGACTTCCTGTCGGCGGAGCTGGCCGCCGTGCCGGCGTTCCCGGCGCGCGACATCGGCTTTGACCGCAGCATGATCGGCGCCTACGGTCAGGACGATCGCGTGTGTGCCTATGCCGAGCTGCGCGCCATTCTCGACCTTGACGGCGCGCCGGAGCGCACGGCCGTGTGTATCCTCGCCGATAAAGAAGAGATCGGCTCCGACGGCGTGTCCGGCATGCAGTCGCAGGCGTTTGAGGCCTTCATGGCCGACCTCTGCGAGCAGCAGGACGTTGCGCTGCGCCACTGCTTTGCCAAGAGCTTTTGCCTCTCGGCGGATGTCTGCGCGGCCTTTGACCCCAGCTTCCCCGAGGTGAGCGCCAAGCGCACGGAGGCCAAGCTCAACTACGGCATGGGCATCTGCAAGTTCACGGGTGCGCGCGGCAAGTCCGGCACGAGCGACGCCTCGGCCGAGCTCGTGGCCTATCTGCGCCGCCTGTTTGCTGATAACGGCGTCGTCTGGCAGCTGTCCGAGATGGGCAAGGTCGATCAGGGCGGCGGCGGCACGATCGCCAAGTTCATGGCCGACCGCAATATCGACACCATTGACGCCGGTGTGCCGGTGCTGAGCATGCATTCGCCGTTCGAGCTCGTGGCGAAGTTTGACTGCTGGATGACGTACCGCGGCGTGCTGGCGGCCTACTGCGACACGCAGGAATAATCGGATCGGACAGGGGAGAGCGGGCGCTGCGCCCGTTTTCCCTTGTGGTGAGCAAGAAATTGTGTTATAATCAAATGTTCATATCTGCACACTGGGAGGTACATTCGTGAGCATCTGGAATGCGATCCTACTCGGTCTGGTGCAGGGCATCGCAGAGTTTCTGCCGATCTCCAGCTCCGGCCATCTGTCCATCCTGCAAAACCTGTTTCACATGTCGACGACGGAAAACGGCCATCTGTTTTTCGATGTTCTGCTGCATCTGGGCACGCTCATTTCCATCTGCATCGTCTACTGGCGGGACATCGTGGCCATGGTGCGCGAGACGTTCGCGTTTTTCCGCAACACGCGGCTGCCCGCCGAGCAGCGACAGCAGCAGCTTCCCGCCGCGCGCATGGTGCTCATGATTATTCTGGCGACGCTGCCGCTGTTTCTGATCCTGCCGATCAACGACAAGGTCGAGCAGCTTTATTACCACACCTTCTTCATCGGCCTCATGCTCATCCTCACGGGTTTTCTGCTGTTCGTGGCCGATAAAATGCCCAAGGGCACGCGCACGGAGAAAAACATGCGCGTGCGCGATGCGCTCATCATCGGCGTGTGCCAGGCCGTGGCGACGATCCCGGGCCTGTCCCGGTCGGGCACCACAATCGCGGCCGGCATGGCCACGGGGCTGGACCGCAGCTTTGCGGTGCGCTTCTCGTTTCTGATGTCGCTGCCCGCGGTGCTGGGTGCGAACATCCTGTCGCTGGCCAAGGCGGCCAAGACGGGCATCGACGTGTCGCTCCTGCCGGCGTACCTGATCGGCATGTTTGTGGCGATGGTTTCGGGCATTGTGGCCATTGGCCTTGTCAAGCGCCTGACGTCGAAGGGCCGCTTCGGCGCGTTTTCCTACTACTGCTGGGGCGCGGGTGCACTGACGATGATTCTGTCTCTGATTTTCTGAGAGGACGTTATAAAATGGCAACTTCATCATCTAAAAAGAAAACCGGCACGGCAAAAAAGTCCGCTCCGGCGGCAAAAAGGCCGGCCTCCGCGCCGAAAAAGCAGCCGGCTGCCAAGGCGGCTCCGGCCCCTGCGCCGACGGCGCCGACGTGGCCGTATGCGCTCGTGTGCATTATTTTGTCGCTGTTGGCATTTCTGGGTCTGTTTCACGCCGAGGGCGTCATTATTGACGGCTTTGCGGGTTTCCTGTGCGGCATCATGGGCTGGGGCTTTTGGGCGTTTCCGTTTGCGATGCTGCTGCTGGCGTGGGTCTTTGTGTGCAACCCGCGTAAGCACTTTGGCCTGCGCGTGACGGCGGCGCTGCTGATCGCACCGCTGTTCGGCACGATCGTGCACCTGATGGTCTGCCGCGTGGCGTTCACGGCGCAGACGTTCGGCGCGATCATCGGCCAGCTCTACGACGGGGGCAAGGCGCTCACGTCCGGCGGCGTGATCTCCGGCGGCGTGGGCTATCTGCTCAAGGCCGGCATCAGCGTGTTTGCGGCGCTGCCCTTGGCGATGGTGGCGTTCGTGTTCTGCGTGCTTGGCAGTATGGACCTGTCGGTCGGCAAGATCGCGGCCTGGTCGCGCGCACGGCGTGAGGCGCAGTACGTCCCGGACGAGGATGTGCCGCTTTTGGATGATGACGAAGACGAGCCGGCGCAGCAGCCGCTGCCCGAGCCGCGCCGGAACCGCCGCACCGCGCAGGACAAGCCGGTCGAGAAGAAAAAACGCATTGACATTCCGTTCAATGAAACAAAGACGGAGCCGGACGACGACCCGATCGACCCGCTCCCGGTCAAAAAGTCCGCCCGCGGCGCGAAAAAGGCCGCGCCGGCCGAGGCCACGCAGAACGTCCAGCCGCTGTCCGTGGAGGAGGCGGCCGATATCTGCGGCGTCACCGTGCCGGCCACGCAGGAGATCCAGGACCCGCCGAAGCCGTCTAAGAAGGCGGCCAGCGCCGCCGTCGCGGCGGAGACGGCCGCCATCACCTCCGCTATCGAGAGCGAGAACGCCGACCACTCGGCCTATCAGCTCCCGCCGGTGTCGTTCCTGCGCGCCGGGAAGAAGGACCAGACGGACGCGACGGAGGAGATCCGCTTCAACCGCGACCGGCTCAACACCGCCCTGACCAGCTTCGGCGTCAACGCGACCATCCGCGACGTGACGCGCGGCCCCACGGTCACGCGCTACGACCTCGAGCTGGAGGCGGGCGTGAAGCTCAACAAGATCACGAACCTTTCCGGCGACCTTGCGCTCGCGCTCGGCGTGGAGAACGTGCGCATCGCGCCCATCCCGGACAAAATTTCCACCGTCGGCATCGAGGTGCCGAACAAGATCGTCAGCGCCGTGTGCCTGCGCGATATTATCGACTCGCCCGCATTCCGCAATGCCAAGTCCAAGCTCTCGTTCGCCGTCGGCAAGGACATCGGCGGCAACTGCATCATTGGCAACATCGCCAAGCTGCCGCACATGCTCATCGCCGGCACGACCGGCTCCGGCAAGTCCGTGTGCATGAACTCGCTCATCCTGAGCCTGCTCTACAAGGCGACGCCGGACGAGGTGCGTCTGATTATGATCGACCCGAAAATGGTCGAGCTCGGCATCTATAACGGCATTCCGCACCTGTTCATCCCCGTCGTGACCGACCCGAAGAAGGCGGCCGGCGCGCTGCAGTGGGCGGTCGTGGAGATGCTCAAGCGCTACCGACTCTTCTCCGAGGCACAGGTGCGCGACCTCGCAAGTTACAACGCCCTGCAGAAAAACGAGCCCGATGGGCAGACGCTGCCGCAGGTCGTCATCGTCATCGACGAGCTGGCCGACCTTATGCTCTGTGCCGCCAAAGAGGTGGAGGAGAGCATCTGCCGCGTGGCGCAGATGGGCCGCGCCGCGGGCATGCACCTCATCATCGCGACGCAGCGTCCGTCCGCGGACGTGATCACCGGCCTCATGAAGGCGAACATCCCGAGCCGCATTGCCTTTGCGGTCTCGTCCTCGCTCGAGAGCCGCATCATCCTCGACACCTCCGGCGCGGAAAAGCTCATCGGCATGGGCGATATGCTCTATGCCCCCATCGGCACCGGCAAGCCCCTGCGCGTGCAGGGGTCGTATGTGTCGGACGAGGAGCGCGAGGAGGTCGTGCGCTTTATCAAGCAGAACTCCGAGGCGCAGTACAGCGACGACATCATCGCCCAGATCGAAAAATCTGCCGCCGAGGCCGACAAAAAGTCCGGCCCTGCGCCCGAGGCGGACAAGCCTGCCAAGAGCGACTATGACGAGTTGCTGCCGCAGGCCGTGGATGTCATTCTCGAGACGAAGCAGGCATCGGTGTCCATGCTGCAGCGCCGGCTGAAGCTCGGCTATTCGCGCGCCGCGCGCATGGTCGATCAGATGGAGGAGATGGGCATCGTCGGCCCATTCGAGGGCTCGAAGCCGCGCAAGATCCTCATCACGAAGCAGCAGTGGCAGGAGATGCAGTATGTGCAGGGCACCGCGCCGAGCGAGGTGCTGCAGGCGCAGACGGACTTTGCCGATGACAACGAAGAGGAACCCGAAGACGATGAATCATGATCTTCATACGGGGCGGCCGGAGCGCCGCCCCGTCGGCACGATTGCCTTTCCGGATGGGCCGGACTTTGCCCCGGAAATGACGCCGGCGCAGGTCGGCGCCTACAGTACGCTCGCCCTCGCGCATATCGGCGACGGGGTGTACGAGCTCATGATGCGCACGGCCCTGTGCGCCGCCGGGCTCACGGCCGTGACCGACCTGCATCGCGAGACGGTGCGCCGCGTGAACGCGCCCGCGCAGGCGCGCGCGGCCGAGGCCATTCAGCCCGCGCTCACGGATGAGGAGCGCGCGGTCTATAAGCGCGGCCGCAACGCAAAGGTGAACTCGGTGCCGCAGCACGCGGACACCGCGCAGTATCACGCCGCCACGGGGATAGAGGCACTCTTTGGCTGGCTGTATCTGCTCGGCCGCACGCAGCGGCTGCGCGAGCTCTTCAGCAAGATCACGGAGGTGCTGTAACATGCCAATGGACGCAGTTTTTCTGCACGGACTGACGCAGGAGCTGGCGCAGAGCCTGACCGGTGCGCGCATCGACAAGGTGCAGCAGCCGGAGCGCGACCTGCTGCTGCTGTCCGTGCGCACACAGAGTGGCAACGCAAAGCTGCTCGTGCACGGCGGCGTGGGCAGCGCGCGGGTGCATTTCACGGCCGGCACGTTTGAAAACCCGGCCGAACCGCCGATGTTCTGCATGCTCCTGCGCAAGCACCTCGTCGGCGCGCGCATCACGGGTATTTCTCAGCCGGACTTTGAGCGTATGCTCGTACTGAATCTCGACGGCCGCGATGAACTCGGCACACCGGTCAAAAAGCAGCTCATCGTCGAGATGCTCGGCCGCCAGTCGAACGTCATTCTCGTCAGCGCCGACGGGCACATCATCGACTGCATGCGCCGCGTGGATTCCTCCATGAGCGAGACGCGCCAGGTGCAGCCGGGCCTGTTTTACCGTCTGCCGCTGCGGCAGGACAAGCCGGTCCTGTTCGACACGACGCCGGAGCAGCGTGCGCAGCTGCTCTCCGGCCCGGTCACGGCGGCGACGCTCGATAAGTGGCTGCTGGGCCTGTTTTCCGGTGTGTCGCCCCTGTTGTGCCGGGAGGTGTGCTTCCGCGCGCTCGGCGATGCCAGCCCCCGGCTGGAGCGGCCGGACGATGCGCAGCGCGCGCGCCTTGCGCACGAGCTCGACGCGCTCGTGTTTGCGGTCGAGACGAATAACCTCGCGCCGACCATGCTGCTCGACGGTGACCGGCCGAAGGACTTTTCCGCCGTGCCGATCCTGCAGTATCAGGGGGCGCTGGAAAGCCGCGGCTGCGGCTCGTTTTCCGAGCTGCTGGACGAGTTTTATCTTCGCCGCGACAAGGCGGAGGCCATGCGCCGCCGCTCACAGGAGCTGACGCATCAGGTGCGCACCCTGCGCGACCGCACGGCCAAGAAGCTGGCCATCCAGCGCTCGGACCTGCTGCGCTGCGCCGACCGCGAGGCCCTGCGGCAGAAGGCCGACCTCATCAAGGCCAATCTCTACCGCATCCGGAAGGGCGACCGCACCGTGACGGTGCAGGACTACTATGCTGAGGGCTGCCCGGACGTGACGATCGAGCTTGACCCGCGCAAAAGCCCGCAGGAGAACGCCGCCGCGCTCTATAAGTCCTACCGCAAGGCCAAGACGGCCGAGCAGCACCTGACCGGCCTGATTGCGGAGGCGAGCCGGAATCTTGACTACCTCAACAGCGTGCTCGATGAGCTTGCGCGCGCCGAGAGCGAGCGCGATCTCGCGGACATCCGCGCGGAGCTGCGCGCGACCGGGTATCTGCGCCAGCCGCGCAATGCCAAAAAGGAAAAAACGGCGCAGCGCGCGCCGCTTGCTTTCGTCTCGAGCACCGGGTATGAGATCCTCGTCGGCCGCTCCAACACGCAAAACGACGAGCTGACGCACCGCACCGCCCGCCGCACGGACCTCTGGCTGCATGTGCAGAAGGTGCACGGCTCCCACGTCATCATCCGCGCGCACGACACAACGCCGGACGATCAGACGATCGCCGAGGCGGCGAGCCTTGCCGTGTACTATTCGCAGGCTCGCGGCGGCGGAAAGACGCCGGTGGATTACACCATGGCGCGCTTTGTGCGCAAGCCGTCCGGCGCGCTGCCGGGCATGGTGCTCTACACGGACTATCAGACCTGCATGGCCGAGAGCGACGAGGCGCTCGTGGAGCGCCTGCGCGCGCGATAAGGCAGCAAAAAGCTCCCCCGGCGGGGGAGCTTTTTCTGTTTCTCTTGCGGTATATTGCAGCAATTTTTCGCGTACTGGTTGGACGGTTGACGGATGCGGAAAACTGCGGTATGCTTTTGGCGGCAATGTGGGTTCGATCCGGCGTTGCCGGAGACTTTGACGAGCTATGGAGGGAGCAATGCGCAGATCATGGAGCTGCCCGCCCGGGCAGGGCGCAGCGATGCCCGGACGCCGCGGAGGCATCCGGCTGCGGTTCGATCCGGGCGTTGACCCGGAGGTGCGGCGCGCCCTTATGCAGTTTGTGCGCTGGCTGCAGACGCAGTACGCGTTCCCTGTGCGCGTGCCGGTCTATGTGCGGGCGGCCGAGCGGCTTTTGTGCCGGGATGGCGATCTGGCCTGCGGGACATTTCTTGGCCCCAGCGATCCGGAACAGGAGCCGTATATCCGCCTTGCTGTCGGAGATTACCCGCAGATGCTCGCAGCGTGGGGACAGGACAGCGCGCTGGCATCGATCCTGCGCTCGCTTGCGCACGAGCTGACGCATTACTTTCAGTGGGTGCGCGATCCCGTGGGGTATCAGACTGCGGACGAGTCCAGACTGGAGCGGCAGGCGGATCGCTGCGCCCGCGAGACCTTATACGATTATGCGGATGTGTATGCGCATCCGTGAGGTACACATATCCTTTTAGGGCAGTAAACGGAGGAATCCTTATGAAAAAACTCATTGCCTATTACTCCCGCGCGGGAGAGAACTATTTTTCCGGGGCGCACCGCACCATCGCCGTCGGCAACACGGAGAAGGCGGCGCGGCTGCTTGCCGAACTCACCGGTGCGGAGCTGTTTCACATCGAGCAGAAGGTGCCGTATTCGGACAACTATGACACCTGCGTCGCCGAGGCGCGGCGCGATCAGCGCGCGAACGCCCGTCCGGAACTGACGGCGCTGCCGGAGAGCCTGGACGACTATGATGAAATTTATCTCGGCTATCCGAACTACTGCGGCACCATGCCGATGGCGGTCTACACCTTCCTCGAGCACTATGACTGGCAGGGCAAGACCATCCATCCGTTCTGCACGAATGAGGGCAGCGGCCTGTCGAACACGGAGCAGGACATCCGGCAGGTGGCGAAGGGCGCGCGGGTCGCGCGCGGCCTGTCGCTGCGCGGCAGCGCGGTCGAGGGCGCAAGACCGAAACTGGAGCAGTGGCTGCGCGGATAATACGCGCGTTCTGACCGGCAGAGAGGAAGGAGGCTGTGCATGAGCCGAAACGCAAAGATTCTCATCGATTTGGCCGTGCTCGCGGCCGTTTATGGCATCTGGCTGCTGCCGAAGTGGCGGCCGCTGGGGCGCAGAACGCTCGCGGTCTATACGCTCATGTACGGCTGCCTCGCCAGCATTGCGCTCTTCACGCTCATGCCGGTGCTGGCGGCGCTCCCGTTCTGCTTTGACCATCCGTATGTCCCCATGCATATGGCGCCGTTTGAGGATGTCATTCTCCGCCACGGCGATTATGTTCGGCAGATCGTGCTGAATATCGCCCTGTTTGTCCCGTTCGGTGTGTTGCTGCCGCTGTGCCGCAGCTGCCGCGGCAAGCGGTGCAGCTTCTGGCGCTGCCTGCTGCTGACGCTGGTGCTCAGTGTCGGCATCGAGGTCGTGCAGCCGCTGCTGCACGCATTCCGCAGTTCGGACATCACGGACGTCATTACGAACACGACCGGCGGCGTGCTGGGCTATGCGCTCTGGGCGATCGTGCACGCCTGCAGGAAAAAACGTAAAGATTAACCCGCCTTGAGATACCGGTGCTTTTGCCGGTATCTTTTTTGTTGAAAATGTGCCGCTGTTTCGTTATACTATTACAAAAAGCGGAATTTTGCGGTCAAAAACGGAGAAAAAACAAAATCGGAGGAGAGAAACATGGACGAGCGGATCTATCGCGAATACGTCGCGATCCTGAAAGAGGAACTGCAGCCCGCCATGGGCTGTACCGAGCCGATCGCCGTGGCGTACTGCGCGGCGCTGGCCCGCAAGACGCTTGGTGCGCTGCCGGAAACGGTCGAGGTGCTCGCGAGCGCGAACATCATCAAAAACGTCAAGAGCGTCATCGTGCCGAATACGAACGGCCAGCGCGGCATTGCGGCGGCCGCAGCGGCGGGCATCATTTCTGACAATGCCGACGCGCAGCTGCAGGTGCTCGCGAGCCTCACGCCGGAGCAGGTGGACGCTGTGGGAGCGTATTTGCAGCAGGCGGCCTTTACCGTCCGGCGCGCGGACAAGGACTATGTGTTCGACATTCAGGTGCGCGTCACGGCGGGGGCAGACAGCGCGTCCGTCGAGATCGCGGGCTACCACACGAACGTGATCCGCATCGAGAAAAACGGCGTCGTGCAGTTTCACAAGGACTATCAGGAGTCCGGCAGCCAGCATGCCACCGACCGCAGCCTGCTGACGGTCGAGCAGATCATCGCCTTTGCAAACGAGGTGGATATTGCCGACGTGCAGGAGACGCTCCAGCGGCAGATCGACTATAACTGGGCCATCGCCGAGGAGGGGCTGCGCGGGGATTACGGCGCGAACATCGGCCGTATTCTGCTGCAGTCTTACGGTATGAGCATCCACAACCGCGCCAAGGCCTATGCCGCGGCCGGGTCGGACGCGCGCATGAACGGCTGCGACCTGCCGGTGGTCATCAACTCCGGCAGCGGCAACCAGGGGCTGACGGCGTCGCTGCCGGTCATCGTCTATGCCAAGGAGCTGGGCGTCACGCAGCAGATGCTCTACCGCGCGCTCGTGGTGTCAAACCTCGTCACCATCCACCTGAAAACCGGTATCGGCAGCCTGTCTGCCTACTGCGGCGCCACGGCGGCCGGCTGCGGCGCAGCTGCGGGCGTGACGTATCTGTACGGCGGGCAGTTCCGCGAGATCGCGCATACCATTGTCAATGCCATCGCCATCGATTCCGGCATGATCTGCGACGGCGCGAAGGCGAGCTGCGCGGCCAAGATTGCCTCGGCAGTCGAGGCGGGTCTGCTGGGCATGCAGATGCAGATGCACGAGAGCCAGTTCTACGGCGGCGACGGCATCGTCGTCAAGGGCGTGGAGAACACGATCCGCAACATCGGCACGCTCGCAAGTGAGGGCATGCGCGAGACCGACCGCACGATCATCCGTATGATGATCCAGGAGCACTGATCCACCGCTCCAAAACCGGCTGCCGGCTGGCAGCCGGTTTTTTGCACCTTTTTCCGCGGCGGCGGAGAATCGGCATTGCATTTTGCGTGTGGGGCGCGTATAATATCTCATATTTCTTTTCTGTCGCACTGCAATGTGCAAAAGTATCTTTGCATCCAGGGAGGCGCACCATGCGTTTATTTGATATTCTTGGGCCGGTCATGGTCGGCCCGTCCAGCAGCCACACGGCCGGGGCCGTGCGCATCGGCCTGACGGCCCGCAAGCTGCTCGGCGATCAGCCGGTGCACGCGGACATTTCGCTGCACGGCAGCTTCGCCCTGACCGGTCACGGCCACGGCACGGACTGCGCGCTGATCGCGGGCCTGCTCGGAATGCAGCCGGACGATCTGCGTATTCCGGACAGCTTTGCCATCGCGGCGGAGCAGGGGCTGACGTTCTCGTTTCAAAACGTGCAGCTGCGCAATGCGCACCCGAACACCGCGCGCCTGCAGCTCGAGGACGCCAAAGGCCGCACGCTGGATATCGTGGCCGAGAGCATCGGCGGCGGGCGCATCCGCATCCGCTCCATCGACGGCATCGAGACGAACTTTTCCGGCGAGCACAACACGCTCATCGTCCACAACCAGGACGCGCCCGGCCATGTCGCGGCCGTGACGGCGGCGCTCATGCAGCGGCACGTCAACATCGCCACCATGCAGCTCTACCGCAGCGAGCAGGGCGGCTACGCGGTCATGATCCTTGAGTGCGACCAGCCGATCCCGAAGGACATCGAGCAGTGGCTGTCGCACATCGAGGGCATCCAGAAGATCACGATCTTTAACCAGGAGGAACCGGTATGAGCTTTTCAAGCATTGCAGCCATGCTTTCGGCTGCGCAGACGAACGGGCAGCCGCTCCATGCCGTCATCCGTGACGCGGACTGTCAGGAAAACGGCTACGACGCCGCGGCGTCCCACCGGCAGATCGCGGCGCTCTGGACGGCGATGCAGCAGTCGAGCCGGCAGTACTGCGCGGCTGACCGCTCCAACAGCGGGCTCATCGGCGGCGACGCGGCCCGGCTCCGCGCGGCGGCGGAGAGCGGCCGGCTCCTCGGCGGGACGTACTTTCAGCGCGTGACGGAAGAGGCGCTCAAGGTCGCCGAGTGCAACGCGTGCATGAAGCGCATTGTCGCCGCGCCGACGGCGGGCAGCTGCGGCGTGCTGCCGGCGGTGCTCATCCCGCTGGCGGAAGAGCGGGACGTGCCGGAGGAGACGATCCTGGAGGCGCTGTATATCGCGGCCGGGTTCGGTCAGGTCACGGCGCTGCGCGCGAGCGTGGCCGGGGCGGAGGGCGGCTGTCAGGCCGAGATCGGTACGGCCAGCGCCATGGCGGCGGCCGCACTGACGCACATCCTCGGCGGCACGGCACAGCAGTGCGCGGACGCGTACGCCATCGCGCTTGGGAATCTGCTCGGCCTTGTGTGTGACCCGGTCGCGGGCCTTGTCGAGGTGCCGTGCGTCAAGCGCAATGTCATCGGCGCGGTCAATGCCGTGAGCGCGGCGAACATGGCCGTTGCCGGTATCCGGAGCCGCATCCCGGTCGATGAGGTCATCGACGCCATGGGGGAGATCGGCAGCGTGCTGCCGGCTGACCTGCGCGAGACCGGACTTGGCGGCCTTGCCGCCACACCGACCGGCAAGCGGGTGGCGCAGTCGCTTGCGGAGTGACAGAAGCAACAAATGCATCAAAACTGGTGGGGCAGAAATGTATGTTTCTGCCCCGCTTCTCCATGATAAGTTCCGAACCATGTGTCTGGATGCCGAGCGGGACGGCCCGCAGTGGGTGCGTGAGCATGACGCCCGCTGCACAAAGCATGGAACAGCGCTGCGCAAAAGGCGAATGGATGAGCTCCCTCGGCTCATCAACCGCCAAGGAGAGCTATGACGATATTCTGCGGGAAACACGGCAAGTACGGCAAACGCTGTCAGAGGGCGGAAAAGTAACGGCCCGGCTTGCTTTTACCGGCGCAAGGTGCTAAAATCAAATCCTACATGACGGATAAAAGGCGTGGGTACTCTCCTGCGCCTTTTTTGATAGGACAAGCAAGAAAGGCGGAACCCGAATGGAATACAACAAATGCATTGCGGATATGCTCCCCGGCATGGATGTCGAGGGCTTCTATATTCTGCGCGCGGCGGCGCTCAAGACGACCAACAGCGGCAAGCCGTTTCTCAGCGGCACGATCTGCGACCGCACGGGCAGTATGGAGATCAAGCTCTGGGACTACAGCGGCCCGATCGGCGCGCGCCCGGAGGACATCGGCCGCGTCGTGAAGATCCGCGGCAGCGTCTCAGAATACCGCGGTGCGCTGCAGATCAGTGTCCACCGCATCCGCATGGCCGAAGCGGCGGATGATTACGACACGTCGCTGCTCGTGCCGACGGCGCCCATCGACACGGACGCCGCGCTGGCGGATGTGCAGCGGCTGGTGGCTTCGATCACGGACGCGGATTACCGCAGCGTCGCCGAGACGATGCTGGCGCGGCACCTCGATGCGTTCCGGCGTATTCCGGCGGCCAAGAGCGTGCACCACAGTTTCCTGTCCGGCCTTTTGATGCATACTTACAACATGCTGCGCACGGCGGATTTCCTCGCGGGCCTGTATCCGGAGGTCATTGACCGCAGTCTGCTGCTGGCCGGCACGCTGCTGCACGACTTCGGCAAGGAGCGGGAGTTTGCGTTTTCCGATCTCGGCATCGTGACGGAGTATTCCACGGCCGGGCAGCTTCTCGGCCATCTGGTCATGGGGGCGCAGGAGGTCGCGGACGCCGCGCGCGAGCTTGGTATTCCCGAGGAAAAGTCCATGCTGCTGCAGCACCTGCTGCTCTCGCACCACGGCGAGCCGGAGTTCGGCGCGGCCGTGCGGCCCATGTGCGCCGAGGCGGAGCTGCTGTCGTACATCGACCTGATCGACAGCCGCATGGAGATCTATGCGGAAACGCTGCCGACTGTGCCGGCCGGCAGCTTCAGCGCCCGTATTTTTGTGCTGGAAAAGAAGATCTATCACCACAACTGAGGAGGCCGCCCCATGCTGACCCTGCCGCCACAAGTGCATACGGCGCTCGACCGCCTCGCGGCGGCGGGCTGGGAGGCCTATGTCGTCGGCGGTGCGGTGCGCGACGCGTTGCGCGGCTGCGCGGCGGGGGACTGGGACATCACGACCAATGCCGAGCCCGCGCAGGTCGAGCGGATCTTTGCCGGCGAGCGGCTCATCGAGACGGGGCTGAAGCACGGCACCGTGACCGTTCTGCTCGGCGGCCTGCCGCTCGAAATCACGACCTACCGCGTCGACGGGGACTATACCGACCACCGGCGCCCGGACGCCGTGCGCTTTACGCGCAGCCTGCGCGAGGATCTGCTGCGCCGCGATTTTACGATGAACGCGCTGGCCTACAACCCGCGCACCGGACTTGTGGACATCTGCGGCGGGGCGGAGGACATTGCGCGCGGTATCGTGCGCTGCGTGGGCGAGCCGGACCGCCGCTTTCAGGAGGACGGACTGCGCATTTTGCGCGCGCTGCGCTTTGCGTCCGTGCTCGGCTTTCAGATCGCGCCGGAGACGGCGGCGGCCATCCACCGCAATGCTGCGCTGCTGCAGTATCTCGCGGCGGAGCGCGTGCAGAGTGAACTGACGAAGTTGCTCTGCGGGCAGAACGTGGGCGTGGTGCTGCGGGAATTTGCCGATGTGCTGGCCGTCCCCATCCCGGAGCTGCGGCCGATGTTCGGCTTCGAGCAGCACAATCCGCACCATGACCGGGATGTCTGGCAGCACACAGCCGCGGTCGTGGCGCACATCCCGCCGGAGCCGGTGCTGCGCTGGGCGGCGCTGCTGCACGATGTCGGCAAGCCGCCGTGCTTCTCCCTCGGACCGGACGGTGTCGGCCATTTTTACGGTCACGCGGCCAGGAGCACCGAGTTGGCGGACGCCATCCTTACGCGCCTGCGCTTCGACACGGCCGGGCGCACGCGCATCACGCAGCTCATCCGCTATCACGACCTGCCCATCGCGCCGGAGCCGAAACCCATCCGGCGGCTGATGAACAAGCTCGGCGTCGAGACCGTGCGGCAGCTCTTCGCGCTGCACATCGCCGATACCTGCGGCCAGTCGGCCATCTGTGCCGGCCGGGTGGAGACGTACCGGCAGGCGGAGCACGTGCTCGATGCGCTGCTTGCGGCGGATGCCTGCTTTTCGCTCAAAGATCTTGCGGTCAACGGGGATGATCTGCTCGCGCTCGGCCTGCGCGGCCGGGCGGTCGGCGCGGCGCTGCAGGCGTGCCTGGATGCGGTCATGGACGAGGCGGTGCCGAACGACAGGACCGCGCTGCTGGCTTATGCGGCGGAAAATTTGCAGCGCTTTGCAAATTCCTGAAACTCAGGACTTGAAAATTGTGGAGCGATGTTATAAGATGAAGGACATATTTGAATTACATTGTAATAGAATATGCGGAGAACACGGTCATGGAACAGATTCGGTCGCGGAAAAATCAATATATTCTGCACCTGCGCGCGCTGGCAAGGGACAATGACGCGCGTCGGGACGCGGGGGAGTACGTCTGCGACGGCGAAAAGCTGCTGCGCGAGGCGTTGCAGTTCGGCGCGGAGGTCACGTCCGTGCTCTGGCGCGACGCGGCGGCGTTCCCGCTGCCGGACGGCATTGTGCAGTACACGGCGGACGCGGAGCTGGTGGCGTATGCCTCGCCGCTTATGCACTCTCCGGGGCCGGTCTTTACCGTGCGCATCCCGGAAATGCGCCTGCCGGAGCCGCTGCGGCACGTCATTGTGCTCGAGGGCGTGCAGGACCCCGGCAACGTCGGCACCGTCATCCGCACGGCGAACGCCCTCGGCATAGACGCCGTGGTGCTCACCGGCGCGTGTGCCGATCTCTACGGTCCCAAGACCGTGCGCGCCGCGATGGGCGCGCTTTTCCGCCAGCCGGTGCTGACGTGCGCGCAGGACGAGCTGATGCAGCTGCTGCACGCCCACGGGCTGAAGCTCTACGGCGCGGCGCTGACGGACGCGGCGCAGGACCTGCGGCGCGTGCCGCTCTCGCCGGCCGCCGTGGCGATCGGCAGCGAGGGCCGTGGCCTGAGCGCGCAGCTGCTCGCGCAGTGCGACGGGCAGATCATCATCCCCATGCAGCCGGGGGCCGAGTCGCTCAATGCGGCGGTGGCCGCGGCGGTCGTCATGTGGGAGATCGCCCGCGCCGGGATTTGAGGAGGCGCGCCGATGTCGCAGCTGCAATACTGGGTCTGGCTGTCCATGCGCTTTGGCGTGCGCCCGAAGGTGAAGCTCGCGCTCGTGGAGCATTTCGGCACGCCGCGCGATGTGTATTTTGCCACGGAGGCGGATTACCGCGTCCGTGTTCCGCTGCGCCCGGAAGAACTCCGGCAGCTGCAGGATAAGGACCTGAAGGATGTCAACCGCGCGCTCGCCATCTGCGACCGGGAGCACATCCGCATCCTGACGGTTCAGGACGCGGCCTACCCGCAGCGCCTGCTTCAGATCTATGACCCGCCGCTGGTGCTCTATGTGCGCGGCACGCTGCCGCAGCTCGACGACCGTGCGGCCGTCGCCGTTGTTGGTACGCGAAGCGCAACGCCGTATGGCATGCGCACCGCGCGCAAGTTCGGTTCCGAGATCGTGCGCCACGGCGGTATCCTGCTCTCCGGCCTCACCGCCGGGATCGACCGCTCGGCCGCCGAGGGCGCGCTGCACGCCGGGGGGATCTGCGTGGGCGTGTCCGGCACGGCGATCAATCTGGATTTTGCGGGCGCATGCACGCGGGAGGTCGCGCGCTGCGGCGCCGTCGTGAGCGAGTTTGCGCCGAATATGTCCGTGCCGCGCTTTGGCTTCCGGCTGCGCAACCGCATCACGTCCGGTCTGGCCGTGGCGACGGTCGTGGTCGAGGCGCCGGAGAAAAGCGGCGCGCTCCTGTTTGCCGACGATGCCGTCACGCAGGGCAGGGAGGTCTTTGCCGTGCCCGGCAACGCAGATTCCCGCGCCTCGGTCGGCAGCAACGCGCTGCTCAAGGACGGCGCCCGCCCGGCCACGTGCGCGTGGGACGTGCTGAGCGATTTTCGCCGCATGTTTCCCGGCACACTGCACGAAAACATCGCGCCCGAGCCCGATACTCCGGCGCCCGAACCGCCGCCGGAGACGGGCAGCGGCTTTGCACAGGTGCGCCGCCCGGTCGCGGAGAAAAGGATTGACAAGCCGCAGCCGGAGGCATATATTGACCTGGAAGCGCAGCTGAAGTCGCTCACGACCGAGCAGCTGCAGATCGTCGCGGCGATCGACGCGCCCGGCACGCAGGTGGATCTCATCATCGAAAAGACGCAGCTCCCGGCGAGCAAGGTGCTCGCGGAGCTGACCGTGCTGCAGATCCGCGGCGTGGTCCGGCAGGAGCCGGGCAAACGCTTTTCATTAAATGTACGCGCAGGCACTGCGCAGCAATCATAAGGAGTTGGAGTAGACCCGATGGCAAAAGCAAAAACCGATCTGGTGATCGTCGAGTCTCCGGCGAAGGCCAGAACAATCGAAAAATATCTGGGCAGCAACTATCACGTCGTGGCCTCGATGGGCCACCTGCGTGACCTGCCCAAGAGCACCATGGGCGTAGACATTGACGGTGATTTTACGCCGCAGTACCTGCCCGTGAAGGACCGCGCAGACGTGATCGCCGACCTGAAAAAGCGCGCCAAAGCGGCCGGCACCGTCTATCTCGCGACCGACCCTGATCGCGAGGGAGAGGCCATTTCGTGGCACCTGAAGGAGCTGCTGAATCTGCCGGATGACAAGGCCAAGCGCGTGACGTTCAACGAGATCACGAAAAAGGTCGTCACCGAGAGCATTCAGCACCCGCGCGAGATCGATCAGGATCTGGTCGACGCGCAGCAGGCGCGCCGTATTCTCGACCGCATCGTGGGCTATAAGCTCAGCCCGCTGCTCTGGCGCAAGGTCAAGCCCGGCCTGTCCGCCGGCCGCGTGCAGTCGGTGGCCACGCGCATCGTGGTCGACCGCGAAAACGAGATCCGCGCTTTCCAGCCGCAGGAGTACTGGCTGCTCGACGCGCTGCTTGACTGCGGCGCGGGTACATTCACGGCGCGCTTTTACGGCACGGCAGAAAAGAAGATGGACGTTCCGGACGAGGCCACGGCCGACAAGATCATTGCCGCCGTTTCGGCTGAGCCGTTCAAGATCGCGAGCGTCAAGCGCGGCGAAAAACAGCGCAGTCCGTCGCCCCCGTTCATCACCTCGACCCTGCAGCAAGAGGCTTCCCGCCGCTTGGGCATGACGCCGCGGCGCACCATGTCGGTCGCGCAGCAGCTCTATGAGGGTGTGGACATTACCGACCGCGGCACGATCGGTCTCATTACCTACATGCGTACCGATTCGCAGCGCCTGTCCGATGAGGCGCTCGCCGCCGCACAGGCGTTTATCGTCGAGCACTACGGCCCGGAGTATCACCCCGGAAAGCCGCGCACGTATAAGACCAAGGCCGGCGCGCAGGATGCGCACGAGGCCATCCGCCCGACGGATGTCACGCTCACGCCGGATCGCGTGCGCCACGATCTCACGCCGGAGCAGTACCGGCTCTACCGGCTCATCTGGGGCCGCTTCACGGCCTGCCAGATGGCCAACGCCGTGTATGACAACGTCGTCGTGGACGCCGGCAGCGCGGGCTATCTCTTCCGCGCCAACTACTCCGAGCAGAAGTTCGCGGGCTATACCGCTGTGTATGAAGAGGCGAAGGACGAGGAGACAAGCGAAGTGCGCCGCCCGCTGCCGTCGCTCAAGCAGGGCGACGCCGTGGACCTCAAGAACGTTACGAAGGAGCAGCAGTTCACGCAGCCGCCCGCCCGCTATACGGAGGCGACGCTCATCCGCGCCATGGAGGAAAAGGGCATCGGCCGTCCGTCCACGTACGCGCCGACGATCTCGACCATTCTCAGCCGCAACTATGTCGTCAAGGAGGGGCGTTACCTGCGCCCGACGAATCTTGGCATCGTCGTGACCGAGATGATGGAGGCGTATTTCCGCAACATCGTCGATCTGAAGTTCACCGCCAACATGGAGACGGACCTCGACAAGATCGAGGCCGGCAAGATGGCGTGGAAGGACGTGCTGCGCGAGTATTATAAGGACTTTGACGCGAACCTCAACAACGCCGAGATCCAGCTCGAGGGCAAGCACCTCAAGGTGCCGGATGAGGAGTCGGACGAGGTCTGCCCGAACTGCGGGCGCAAGCTCGTGTATAAAAACGGCCGCTTCGGCCGCTTTCTCGCCTGCCCGGGCTACCCGGAGTGCAGCTTCACGATGCCCATCGTCGTCGAGATGCCCGGCAAGTGCCCGGCCTGCGGCGGCCGCCTGCTCAAGCGTACGTCCCGCAAGGGCTTTGCCTACTACGCCTGTGAGCGCGGGCATGATTGCCCGGGACATGGCGAGGGCGAGGGCGGCGAGAACATCCAGGGCTTCATGACCTGGGATGTGCCGACGAAGGATTACTGCCCCGAGTGCGGCAAGACGATGTTTAAACGCGCCGGCAAGGGCGCCAACAAGCCGTTTTGCATCAACCCCGAGTGCCCGAACTATCTGCCGCCCGACAAGCGCGGCTACAAGCGCAAGCCGAAACCGGCGGACGACGCGGCCGAGACCAAGGCTGAGGCCGAACCGGAATCCAAAGAGACGAAACCGGAGACCAAGAAGCCGGCGGCGAAGAAATCCACTGCAAAAAAGCCGGCCGCCAAAAAGCCCGCAGCAAAGAAAACGGCCGCCAAAAAGCCGGCCGCAAAAAAGACGACGAAACCCAAGAAGGAAGCATAATTGGAAAGGCGGCCTGACCGGCCGCCTTTTTCGAGGAGGAACGCTATGACCCCAGTGACCGTGATCGGTGCGGGCCTGGCGGGATGCGAGTGCGCGTGGCAGCTGGCCGGGCGCGGCATCCCGGTGCGCCTGATCGAGATGAAACCCAAGAAAATGACCCCCGCGCACGTATCCGAAAACTTTGCCGAGCTCGTCTGCTCCAACTCTCTGCGCAGCGATGAGCTCACAAACGCCGTCGGCCTGCTCAAGGAAGAGCTGCGCCGGCTCGACTCCGTCGTGCTCGCGAGCGCGGACCATAACCGCGTCGCCGCCGGCGGCGCGCTCGCCGTGGACCGCGAGGCGTTTGCGCGCGAGATCACGGAGCGCATCTGCGCGCACCCGAACATCACCGTCGAGCGCGCCGAGGCGGACGCCATTCCGGACGGGGAGGTCGTCATTGCGACCGGCCCGCTCACGAGCGACGCCATGGCCGCCGAGATCCAGCGGCTCTGCCCGGAGTTCGACCTGCATTTTTATGATGCCGTCGCGCCCATCGTCACGCTTGAGAGCGTGGATATGGACAGTGCCTTTTTCGCCAGCCGCTATGATAAGGGCACGGCGGACTACGTCAACTGCCCCATGGATCAGGCGGAGTACACCGCCTTCGTGCAGGAGCTGCGCAATGCAAAGGAAGCGCCCATCCACGGCTTTGACGACGGTGCGGTCTTTGAGGGCTGCATGCCGGTCGAGGTCATGGCCCGCCGCGGGGAGGACACCCTGCGCTATGGCCCGCTCAAGCCGGTCGGCCTGCGCGATCCGCGCACCGGGCGGGATAACTATGCCGTCGTGCAGCTCCGGCGCGACAACGCCGAGGGCACGCTGTACAACATCGTCGGCTTCCAGACACATCTGACGTTCGGCGAGCAAAAGCGCGTCTTTTCCATGATCCCGGCGCTGCGGAACGCGGAGTTCGTGCGCTATGGCGTCATGCACCGCAACACCTATTTAAATTCCCCGCAGCTGCTCGACCGGTATTACCGCCTCCGGCGAGCGCCGCGCATCCGCTTCGCCGGGCAGATGACCGGCGTCGAGGGCTATGTGGAGTCGTGCGCGTCCGGCGCGCTTGTCGGCATCGAGACGGCCGCACAGCTGCTCGGCCTGCCGCCTGTCGATTTCCCGCAGGAGACGGCCATCGGCGCACTGTCTCTGTACATTTCCGGCGGCAGCGTCGGCGATTTTCAACCCATGAACATCAACTTTGGCATCATCACACCGCTGGATCACCGCGTGCGCGGCAAGCGCAATAAGAATGCGGAGATCTCGGCGCGCAGCCTGCAGATTTTGGACGGGCTGAAACAAAAGGAGGTTTTTCATCTATGAGAATTCTTGTGGACGCAATGGGCGGTGACCTCGCCCCGGATGAGATCGTCAAGGGCGCGGTGCACGCGCAGCAGGAGCTGGGCGCGGAGATCGTGCTCGTCGGCCAGCGCGCCGCCATTGAGGCCTGCCTGCGCAACGAGCAGGCCAAGCTCGAGATCATCGACGCGAGTGAAGTCATCACCATGGACGACGACCCCAGCACGGCTACCCGCCGCAAGAAGGACGCTTCCATGACGGTCGCGCTCAACATGCTGCGCGACGGTAAGGGCGACGCGGTCGTCTCTGCCGGCAGCACCGGCGCACTGCTCACCGGCGCCACGCTCATCGTCAAGCGCATCCACGGCATCCGCCGCGCGGCGCTGGCTCCCGTGCTGCCGAACGGCGATGCGGGCGTCATGCTCATCGACTGCGGCGCCAATGCCGACTGCACGCCGGAATACCTGCTGCAGTTTGCCTATATGGGCAGTTACTATGCCCGCACCATGCTCGGCATCGCCGCGCCGCGCGTCGGCCTGCTCAGTAACGGCACCGAGGATCACAAGGGTTCCGAGCTCCAGCACGAGACGTTCCCGCTGCTCAAGGCAGCGGACGCCGCCGGCCGCATCCGCTTTATCGGCAACGTCGAGGCGTCGCAGGTGTTCAGCGGCGACGTGGACGTTGTCGTCACGGACGGTTTCACCGGCAACGTGCTGCTCAAGGGCATCGAGGGCAGTATCAAGTACATGACGCGCCAGCTCAAGGGCATTTTCATGAAAAACTTCAAGACCAAGATGGCCGCTCTTGCCATCAAGAACGAGTTCCACGCGCTCAAGGCGTCGCTCGACCCGAACGAGGTCGGCGGCACGGCCATGCTCGGCATCAGCAAGCCTGTCATCAAGGCGCACGGCTCATCTGACGCGCGCGCGATCTACAATGCCATCCGTCAGGCGATCGCCTTTGTCGATTCCGGCATCATTGACGACATCACGGCCAATATCTCCTACATGCGTGTGGACAAGCACGCGGCGAAGGAGAGTGACTGATGGAGGCGCTGGAGGCCCGCCTGGGCTACACGTTCCGTGACCGGGGGCTGCTGGAGAATGCGCTCATGCACAGTTCCTATGCCAATGAAAACCGCGCGCGGGGCTACACCAGCAACGAGCGGCTCGAGTTTCTGGGCGATTCCGTGCTCGGCATGGTCACGGCGACGCGTCTCTATGAGCTCTATCCCGACATGCCGGAGGGGAAGATGAGCCGCCTGCGCGCCGAGCTCGTCTGCGAGCAGGCGCTGCACGGTGTGGCGCTCACGCTGCATCTGGGCGATTACATCCGCCTCGGCCACGGGGAAGAGCGCAGCGGCGGCCGGGAGCGGCCGTCCATCCTTGCCGACGCGGTGGAGGCGGTCATCGCCGCCATGTATCTCGACGGCGGGCTGGAGCCCGCGCAGCGCTTTATCCTTGCGCACATCCTCAACGGTCTGGCCGAGGGGGAGATCCACCACGTTGAGGATTATAAGACCGAGCTGCAGGAGCGCGTGCAGCGCCGCGCCGGGCAGACGCTTTCTTATACCGTCTGCGCCGAGAGCGGCCCGGACCACAACAAGACGTTCACCATGGCCGTGCTGCTCAACGGCAGCGAGATCGGCCGCGGCACCGGCCGCACGAAAAAGGAGGCGGAGCAGTCCGCCGCCCGGTGCGCGCTTGAACAGATGACACAATAACGGCATGCAGCCGCCCGTATTTTCGCGGGCGGCTGCATTTTTCACATCTGAAAAAATGCGCTCCGGCCGTTGCAAAATGGCATTTTTGGCGGTATACTCTACTTTGTATTACTTTGATTTGAGATATCAGCGGCGTCCCTGCGTGTGCAGGCGCCGGATATGCGAGGGATTTTGTGTACTTAAAAGCATTGGAGATTCAGGGCTTCAAGTCCTTTCCGGACAAGACGCGCCTGAATTTTGACCAGGAGATCACGGCGATCGTCGGCCCGAACGGGAGCGGCAAGTCGAACATATCGGACGCCATCCTGTGGGTCATGGGCGAGCAGCGCACGAAAACGCTGCGCGGCGGCAAGATGGAGGATGTCATCTTCGGCGGCACGGAAAAGCGCAGCCCCATGGGCTTTGCGCAGGTGTCGCTCATCCTTGACAACAGCACCGGCATCTTCGACACCGAGAACACCGAGGTCATGATTACCCGCCGCTATTACCGCAGCGGTGAGAGCGAATATTATATCAACCGCGAGGCCTGCCGCCTGCGCGATATCAATGAGCTGCTCATGGACACCGGCCTCGGCCGCGACGGGTACTCGATCATCGGGCAGGGCCGCATCGCCGAGATCGTCTCCGGCAAGAGCAACGAGCGCCGCGAGATCTTTGAGGAAGCGGCCGGCATCTCGCGCTACCGCTACCGCAAGGAGGAGTCGGAGCGCAAGCTTGCCCGCACGGAGGAAAACCTCCTGCGCATCAACGACAAGGTCGATGAGCTGGAGCTGCAGGTCGAGCCCCTGCGCAAGCAGGCCGAGACGGCGAAGAAGTATCTCCGCCTGCGCGACGAACTCAAGAGCGCGGAGGTCTCCGTCTGGATGGAGACGCTCGACCGTCTGCACGCGCAGGCAGAGACCGTCAACCATGATTATCAGACCGCGAAGGAGAATCTCGCCGGCGCGCAGCGCGAGCTCGAGCAGCTCTATGCCGCATCGGAGAACATCGCGCAGAAGATGCGCGAGAAGGACCTTGAGTCCGAGCGCACGCGCGAGCAGATCTCCGAGGCCGAGAGCGCGGCCGCCGAGTGCGAGAGCGCCGCGGCCGTCGTGCGCACGAACCTGCAAAACAGCGCCGACAGCATTGCGCGCCTGCGCGTGGAGGCGTCCGAACAGGCGGACCGCGCCAGTGCCCTGCAGGCGCAGATCGACGCGCAGCAGCACCGCCTGCAGGAGATCGAGGCGGAAAAAGCGCAGCACGCGCAGGAGATCCGGTCCGTGCTCGACGAGATCGACCGCAACGCGGCCTCCTCCGGCGAGGCCGAGCGCGCGTACACGGAGCTGCTGGCCAAAGAGAGCGCGCAGAGCAGCGCGCTGGCCGAGTGCCGCACGCGCATCACGCTCCTGGCCGATAAATCGCAGGAGCTGCTCGATCAGGAGAACGCCGTCGCCACCGCCGCCGCGGAAGCGGCCGAGCATCTGGCGGCATTGGAGGCGCGGGCGCAGGAAAAGCAGGCCGCGCAGCAGCAGGCCCGCACCGCATGCGATGCCATGCGCGCGGAACAAAGGGAAAAGGCCCAGCGTCTTTCTGCCTGTGAGCAGACGCTCACGAAACAGCAGGAGCGGCTGTCCGGCCTGACGGTCGACCTGCGCAGCGCCGAGTCGCGCATCCGTATGCTCACCGAGATGGAAAAGGACTTCGAGGGTTACAACCGCGCGGTCAAGGCCGTCATGCACGCGGCCGAGAAGGGGACGCTGCGCGGCGTGCGCGGCCCGGTCGCGAACCTCATCAAGACCGGCGACCGCTACGCCCTCGCCATCGAGACGGCGCTTGGCGCCGCGGCGCAGAACATCGTCGTCGATACGCAAAGCTGCGGCGCGCAGGCCATTGAGCTCCTGCGCCGGCGCGAGACCGGCCGCGCGACGTTCCTGCCGCTCGATACCATTCGTCCGATGCACTTGAACAGCGTGCCGGATCAGGAGCCGGGCTATGTCGGCGTGGCCGATACGCTCGTCACCTGCGCCGCCGCTTACCGCAATATTGTCAGCAATCTTCTCGGCCGAACCGTCGTGGCCGAGACGATGAAAGACGCCATCGCCATCTCCAGGCGCTATGACCACCGCTACCGCATCGTCACGCTCGACGGGCAGCTCGTCAATGCCGGCGGCTCGCTCACCGGCGGCAGCGCCGCCAAGGGCAGCGGCATCCTCTCGCGCGCAAATGAGCTCAAGCGCCTGCGTGCAGCGCTCGACACACTCACGCTGGAGAAAAAACAGTGCGAGGTCGAGCTTGAGGATGCCCAGACGGCGCTCGACACGGCGCACGCGCAGCTCGACACCGCGCAGGCGCAGCTGGAGCAGGCAGTCGAGACGCTGCACAAGGCGGAGTCCGAGGCCGCGCAGGTCGCGCTGCTGAAAAACGCTGCGCAGGAGACCATCGCGGGGCAGAATGCGTCCATCGCTGCCTGCCGCGCACAGCAGAAGGCAAATCAGGACCGCATCACGGCCGCCCGCGCCGACGCGCTTTCGGCGGAGCAGGCGCTCGCCCAGCTCCGCGCCGAGCGCGACCAGAGCGAGCTTGGCCGCGGCGCGTTTGACCGCCGCCGTCAGGAGCTGGCCGACCAGCTGGCCGGCCTGCGGGCGGAGTCGGCGTCTCTGGACGCCGAGCGCGAGACCATCACGCGCACTACGCAGCAGATCCACGACCTCTTTGAGGAAATGACCGGCGACCGCACGGCCCGCCTCGCCCAGATCGAGCAGGCCGAGGCCGGCACGCAGCAGCTGCAGCGGACCCTGCAGATGCAAGAGCGCCGCCTGGCCGAGCTGCGCCAGCGCGCAGAGACGCTGCGCGGCGAGCTTGCCGCGTGCAGCAGCCGCAAGCTGGAGCTTGAGGGCCAGCGCACCCGCACCGACCGTGATGCGCAGGCGCGCAACCGCGACCTGCTGGATATGCAGGGTCTTGTGTCGCGCTTTGAGCAGAAGAAGCTCTCGGCCGACATGGAGGAAAAGCAGATCCTCGATAAACTCTGGGACAATTACGAGCTCAGCCGCACGGCGGCCGAGGCGCTGCGCCAGCCGGTCGAGAACATGACGAAGGCCAGCCGCCAGATCGCCGAGCTGCGGCGCAATATCGGCGCGCTGGGCACGCCGAACCTCGGCGCGATCGACGAATTCACGCGCGTGAACACGCGCTA
>CAKTNQ010000011.1:0-44590 GCA_934589185.1 uncultured Oscillospiraceae bacterium
AAGACCAAGACGAAGATGGACGCCCAGCTGACCGGCATTTTTGCCGCCTATGAGCCGGGCGACGAGGAATTTTTCGAGGACCTTGAGGAAACGCTTATCCTCGCCGATACCGGCGTGGAAACGACGACAAAGGCCATCACCCAGCTGCGCAAGGCCATCGAGCTCAAGAAGCTGCGCACCGGCGTCGAGGTGAAAAAGGAGTTCGTGCAGATCCTCACGCGCATCCTCAAGGTGCAGGACACCATGCTCCTGCTCACGACGCAGCCGTCGGTTGTGCTCGTCGTCGGCGTCAACGGCGTCGGCAAGACGACGACGATCGGCAAGCTCGCTGCCCAGCTCAAGAAGGAGGGCAACCGTGTCCTGCTCTCGGCGGCGGATACGTTCCGCGCCGCGGCGGCCGACCAGCTCACCGTCTGGGCGCAGCGCGCGGGTGTGGACATCGTCAAGCACGAGGAGGGCTCCGACCCTGCCGCCGTGGTGTTCGATTCCATTCAGGCGGCGAAGGCCCGCGGCACGGACGTTGTCATCATCGACACGGCCGGCCGCCTGCACAACAAGGCAAACCTCATGAACGAGCTCAATAAGATCACCCGCGTCATCCGCCGCGAGCTGCCGGAGGCCGACATTGAAACGCTCATGGTGCTCGATGCCACGACCGGCCAGAACGGTCTCATCCAGGCCAAGCAGTTTCTCGACACGGCGGACCTCACCGGTATCGTGCTCACGAAGCTCGACGGCACGGCCAAGGGCGGCATCGTCTTTGCCATCGCAAACGATCTGCAGCTGCCGGTGAAATACGTCGGTGTCGGCGAGCAGATCGACGACCTGCTGGAGTTCAAGCCCGCGGAATTTGTGGAGGCGCTGCTGTCATGATCCTTGCAAGCAACAACGCACATAAGCTCGAGGAGTTTCGCGCCATCTTTGCGGATATGGGCATCGAGATCATCCCGCAGAGCGCGGCCGGCTGCCATTTCGAGGTGGACGAGACGGGGGAGACCTTCGAGGAAAACGCTTATCTGAAGGCCATCGCCGTCACCCGCGCGACGGGGCAGCCCGCCGTCGCGGACGATTCCGGCCTCATGGTCGATGCGCTTGGCGGCGCGCCCGGCGTGCACTCGGCGCGCTATACCGGCCGGCATGAGGACTCGGACGCTGCGCGCTACACGCTCCTGCTCCGCAATCTCGGCGACCGCACCGACCGCACGGCCCGGTTCGTGTCGTGCATCTGCTGCACGTTCCCGAACGGGGATGTCCTGCGCGCTCGCGGCACCTGCGAGGGCAGCATCCTGTTTGCACCGCGCGGGGAAAACGGCTTCGGCTATGACCCCGTGTTCCAGCCGGACGGCTATGCCTGCTCCATGGCGGAGCTGCGTCCGGAAGAGAAAAACGCCATTTCCCACCGCGGGAATGCGCTCAAAATCCTGAAAGAAGAATTGAGGAACTACTATGCTGACAAGTAAACAGCGCGCCCAGCTGCGCGGCCTCGCCGCGACGGAGGACACCATCGTCCACATCGGCAAGGGCGGCATTACGGACAACATCATCACCCAGATGAGCGACGCGCTCAAGGCGCGCGAGCTCGTCAAGGGCCGCGTGCTCGAAAACTCGCTCCTGACGGCGCGCGAGGCGTGCGACGCGCTTGCCGAGACCTGCCGCGCCGAACCCGTGCAGGTCATCGGCTCGAAGTTCGTGCTCTATAAGCGCAACGAGCAGAAGCCGAAGATCGAGCTCGTGAAAAAGGCAAAGAAATGAAGATCTGCATCTATGGCGGCAGCTTCAACCCGCCGCATCTGGGACATACGGCTGCGCTGCGCGCGGTGCGCGCGGCGATCCGGCCGGATCTGATGCTTGTCATCCCGGACCGCATCCCGCCGCACAAGGAACTCACGGCGGGCAGTCCGGAGCCGGGGGAGCGCCTGCTCATGACGATGCTGGCCTTTTCTGGCGAGCCGGGCGTGGAGGTCTCCGACATGGAGCTGCACCGCTCCGGCAAGAGCTATACGGCCGACACCGTGCGCGAGCTGCGCGCGTGCAATCCGGATGCGGAGCTGTACCTCGTCATCGGTACGGATATGCTCACGACGTTCGAGGAGTGGCACGATTTCCGGTATCTGCTCGGGCAGGTGACGCTCGTCGCGCTCGCCCGCACGGGCGATGAGCATGATGAGGTGGAGCGCTTCAGCGCCTACCTGCGCGAGACGTATGCCGCCCGCGTCATCGCCCTGCCGGCCGAGCCGATTCCGGTTACGAGCACGGCCGTGCGCGCGCTGCTGCCGCAGCGGCGGGGCAGCGAGTGCCTTGCGCCGAATGTGTATGCGCACATCATTCAGCAGCGGCTCTACGGCGCAAAGCCCGATCTCAACTGGCTGCGCGAGCAGGCTTACCCCATGCTCAAGCCGCGGCGTATCTCCCACGTCTGGGGCTGCGAGCACGAGGCGCGCCGTCTCGCCGAGCGCTGGGGCTGCGACCCCGATGCTGCTGCAGAGGCCGGAATTTTGCACGATTGCACGAAAAAATTAGAGCTATCTGACCAATTGCTATTGTCTGAAAAATATGGTATCATGAACGATACGGTCGAAACGGCCAACACCAAGCTTCTGCACGCCAAAACCGGCGCTGCCGTGGCGAAGGACCGTTTCGGCGTACCGCTTGAGATAGAAAACGCCATTCGCTGGCACACGACCGGCAAACCCGATATGACTACGCTCGAAAAGGTCCTGTACATGGCCGACTATATCGAGCCGTCGCGGGATTTTGACGGCGTGGACGAGCTGCGGCGGCTCGCTTACACCGATCTCGACGCGGCCATGGTGCTCGGGCTGAAAATGAGCCTCGAGGATCTGGAGGCCGGCGGCATCACGCCGCACGAGAACACGGTGCAGGCATTAAACTGGTATCAGGGCAGGGAAAAAGAATATGAAAAGACGACAGAGTGACGATCGCTATCCGGGCGATTACGGCGGATATGACGATCAGGGTTACGACCGTTACGACGGCGGCTATGATGACGGCTACGACGACGGCAGCGGCTTTCAGGACGACCCGTTTTCCGAGGCGTCCGCGGCGGTGAATCACCGCGTGCAGGCGCAGCAGTCGCAGGCAAAGCGGAAGAAAAAGAAGAAAGTGCGCATCACGGTCATTGTGGTCGTGGTGCTGGCGCTGCTCATCGGCGAGTTTGCGATTCTGATGAATCACTGGGTCAGCCCGCCGAGTCTGACCGGCGGCCTGAGCGACGGCAATCCGGACGACGGTGTGAACGTCAGTGCCGACGGCCGCAAGAAGGGATGCTATACGTTCCTCATCGCGGGCAAGGACCGCGCGGCCGGTCTGACGGATACGGTGCTCGTCGGCATGCTCGACACGGAGAACAAGTCTCTGAAATTTGTCAGCATCCCGCGCGACACGGCCGTGAACGTGTCCTATAAACCCAAGAAGATGAACCAGTACTACGCCGCAGCCGAGAACAACGGCAAGGACGGCGTGGAGGCGCTCATCGGCGGCGCGGAGCAGATCCTCGGCTACCGGGTCGACAGTTATGCGCTCTTTGACGTGGAGGTGTTTGTCGAGCTCATTGACGCCATGGGCGGCATCGACTTCGACGTTCCGGTCGATATGGACTATGACGACCCCGGTCAGGATCTGAGCATCCATGTCCAGAAGGGCTATCAGCACCTCAACGGTTATCAGACCATGGGCGTGTTCCGCTTCCGCAACACGTATGCCAACGGCGACATCGGCCGCATCGACGTGCAGCATCAGTTGCTTAAGGCCATGACGAGCCAGTTTTTGAAGCTGCACAACATCCCAAATCTCAACAAACTCATTGACATCTATGAAAAGGACGTCACCACAAACCTGTCGGCAGGCAACGTGATGTTCTACGTCAAGGAGTTTTTGAAACTCGATGAAAGCGCCATCTCGTTTGAGACGATCCCGGCCAACTACAACGGCACCAAAAACGGTATGTCCTATGTGTTCATCCACGTGGATGAGTGGCTGGATTATCTCAACACCTGGCTCAACCCCTATACGACAGAGATCACGTCTGCGAACGTGGACATTCTCTATGAATCCAATGGGCAGGTCGTGGCCACGTCCGGCACCGTCCAGGGCCCGAACAAATGGTAACGAAAAGGAAGGATGTAGCATTATGATGCCTGCTAACGAGCTTGCTGCGGTTATCGTCAAGGCGCTGGACGCAAAAAAGGGCGAGAGCATTCAGCTGCTCAAGACCCGGGAACTGACGACACTGGCGGACTATTTTGTCATCTGCACGGCCACCTCCTCGACGCACGTCAAGACTCTGACCGACGCTGTGGAAGCGGCGGCGGACGACGTGGGCGAACCGGTCCTGCGCCGGGAGGGCTACCGCAGCGGCAGCTGGGTCCTGCTCGACTACGGCTGTGTGATCGTGCACGTGTTCCAGGACGAGGCCCGCAAGTTTTATGATCTGGAGCGGCTCTGGAGCGACGCAGAGGTCGTGGACATCTCCGACATGCGCGCTTAAAGCACCAACAGGAACCAACCGGGGCGGACCATCGCGCCGCCCCGTGACCTACTTATGATTTTTTGATTTTTCAGAGAGAAGTGAATGTTATGAAGTACGATTTCCAGGCGATCGAGAAAAAATGGCAGGCGCGTTGGGAGAAAGAAAAGCCTTTCGCAGCCGTCACCGGTGACCCGCGGCCGAAGTTTTACGGCCTGATCGAGTTCCCGTACCCCTCCGGCCAGGGCCTGCACGTCGGCCACCCGCGCCCGTTCACGGCAATGGACATCATCTGCCGCAAGCGCCGGATGCAGGGCTACAACGTTCTGTTCCCGATCGGCTTTGACGCCTTCGGCCTGCCGACCGAGAACTATGCCATCAAGAACCATATCCACCCGGCCGTCGTGACGAAAAACAACATTGCAAACTTCACCAAGCAGCTCAAGATGCTCGGCTACAGCTTTGACTGGGACCGCGCGGTCGACACGACCGACCCGTCCTATTATAAGTGGACGCAGTGGATCTTCCTGCAGATGTATAAGCACGGCCTGGCCTATAAGACCACCATGCCGGTCAACTGGTGCACGAGCTGCAAGTGCGTGCTGGCAAACGAAGAGGTCGTCAACGGCGTCTGCGAGCGCTGCGGCAGCGAGGTCGTGCGCAAGGAGAAGAGCCAGTGGATGCTCGCCATCACGAAGTACGCCCAGCGCCTGATCGACGATCTGGACGATGTGGATTACATCGAGCGCGTCAAGACGCAGCAGCGCAACTGGATCGGCCGCTCCACCGGCGCGGAGATCACGTTCAAGACCAACGTCGGCGATGACATCACTGTCTACACCACCCGCGCCGATACGCTCTTCGGCACGACGTATATGGTCATCTCGCCGGAGCACCCGCTGCTCAAGCAGTGGCAGCCGCACATCGCCAACTGGGACGCCGTGGCCGCCTATCAGGAAGAGGCTGCGCACAAGTCCGATTTTGAGCGCGGCGAGCTCAACAAGGAAAAGACCGGTGTCCGTCTCGAGGGCATCGAGGTCATGAACCCCGTGACGCACAAGGCGCTGCCCATGTTCGTCTCGGATTACGTTCTCATGGGCTACGGCACCGGCATCGTCATGGGCGTTCCGGGCCACGACCAGCGCGACTGGGAGTTCGCTACGAAGTTCGGTCTGCCGATCGTCGAGGTCGTCGCCGGCGGCGACGTGACGAAGGAAGCCTTCGTCGCCAAGGACGACAGCGCTGTCATGGTCAACTCCGGCTTCCTCAACGGCATGACCGTCAAAGAAGCCATCCCCGCCATGAAGAAGTACGTCGTGGAGCAAGGCATCGGCAAGGAAAAGGTCAACTATAAGCTGCGTGACTGGGTCTTCAGCCGCCAGCGTTACTGGGGCGAGCCGATCCCGCTCGTCAACTGCCCGAAGTGCGGCTGGGTGCCGATCCCGGAGGATCAGCTCCCGCTCGTGCTCCCGCAGGTGGACAGCTATGAGCCCACCGACGACGGCGAGAGCCCGCTGAGCAAGATGACCGACTGGGTCAACACCACCTGCCCGCAGTGCGGCGGCCCTGCCAAGCGCGAGACCGATACCATGCCGCAGTGGGCCGGCTCGAGCTGGTATTTCCTGCGCTACATGGACCCGCACAATGACAAAGCGCTCGCCTCCAAGGAGGCGCTGGACTACTGGAGCCCGGTCGACTGGTACAACGGCGGCATGGAGCACACCACGCTCCATCTGCTCTACAGCCGCTTCTGGCACAAGTTTCTGTATGACATCGGCGTCGTGCCGACCAAGGAGCCGTATCAGAAGCGCACGAGCCACGGCATGATCCTCGGCGAGGGCGGCGAGAAGATGTCCAAGTCCCGCGGCAACGTCGTCAACCCCAACGACATCGTCAATCAGTACGGCGCGGACACCATGCGTCTGCACATCATGTTCATCGGCGACTTTGAGAAGGCCGTCACCTGGTCCAACGAGGCCGTCAAGGGCTCGAAGCGCTTCCTCGACCGCGTCTGGAACCTGGCCGAGAGCTGCACGGACGACCCGGCCATCTCGGACAAGAACGAGGCAATCATCCACAAGACCATCAAGAAGGTCACGGAGGACATCGACGAGCTGAAGATGAACACCGCCATCGCGTCCATGATGACCATGGCCAACGAGTTTGCCACCAACGGCTGCACGAAGGGCGATATGGAGCAGCTGCTGCTCCTGCTCAGCCCGTTTGCACCGCACATCGTCGAGGAGCTCTGGGAACGGCTCGGCTTCGCCGCCAAGTACGGCAAGATGTGCTGCCAGTGCGACTGGCCGACGTATGACGAGGCCAAAACGGTCGACACGACCGTCACGATGGCCGTGCAGGTGCTCGGCAAGCTCAAGGGCACCGTCACCGTGGCCAAGGACAGCGACCAGCAGACCGTTGTCGACGCGGCGCTGCAGCTCGATAAGGTCCAGCGCCAGATGGAGGGCATGCAGATCGTGAAGGTCATCCACGTCCCGAACAAGCTTGTCAACCTGATTTTGAAGCCGAAGGCCTAACTTCATCTTGACATCTGCGATCATTGCAATTATAATATTAACGCTAAAGCCATGCATGATGGCCCTTGAAGCGCCGCAAGGCGTATTTGGAGGGAGGGAATAAAATGTCTGAAATCTACGTCAAGGAGAATGAGTCTCTGGACAACGCGCTCAAGAGATTTAAGCGCAGCTGTGCCAAGGCCGGCGTCATGTCTGATCTGCGCCGCAAGGAGTACTACCAGAGCCCCAGCGTTCGTCGCCGCAAAAAGTCGGAGGCTGCACGCAAGAACAAGAATAAGCGCTACTACTAATGCAAACAAAAAATCCTGCATCCGAGGATGCAGGATTTTTCTTTGCTTTTTCAGCCCTCCTGCTCGTACACTGGCAGGTCCACATACGTCGGCACGTGCGCCAGTGCCGGGATCAGCACGTCAACGGCGTCCGTCATGCGCAGCTTGAGCGTGGAGGTGTTGATACACGGGTGGCAGCAGAGGTACGTATCGTCCAGCAGGTCGCGGTCGATGAGCAGACGCACGCGATGGTCATGATCGTTCATCAGCCCCAGCACGCTCACGGAGCCGGGCGTGATGTCCAGCAGCTCGCGCATATGCTCCGGCGATGCGAACGACAGCCGCGCGCTGCCGATCTGGTGCGAGAGATCCTTCGTGCGAAACGGCTTGTGCCCCGGCATCAGCAGCAGGTAAAATGCCGTCTGCTGCCGGTTCGTGAGAAAGAGATTCTTGCAGATCCCGGCCCCCAGCACGTCCTCCACGGCGGCACAGGCCTCGATCGTGTCGGCGGCGTCGTGATCGGCCCGGTCGTAGGCGAGCCCGAGCTGGTCGAGCAGGTCGTAGCAGCGCAGCTCCTTGTCCAGCCGCTGCCCGCTTACCGGGCGGCCGTGATATAATGTTTGGTCAACAAACATGGTGTCAACTCCTTAAAAATCGGTCTGCCGCCATTATAGCGGCTTTGGCGTGCGGGTTCAAGTCCCACCGTCCGGTTGACAGGGCGGGGCGAAACGGGTACAATATACCCTGTAAAACTGTGCAGAAAGGAACTTCTCATGGCGTATCAGCTCATCGCCGTCGATATGGACGGCACATTGCTCAATTCCAAAAAAGAGATCACACCGCGCACGGAGGCCGCCGTCACCGCGGCGCTCGCACGCGGATATCACGTCGTTATGACGACCGGGCGCGGCTACCGGCAGATTGTGCCGTATATGGCGCAGTTTCCGGCCATGCGCTATGCCATCACGTCCAGCGGCGCTGCCGTGGCCGACTGCGCGCAGGATCGGATCATTTCGGCGCAGAACCTCCCGGATGACGCGGCGGCGGAGCTTGTCCGTGCGTTCGAGGGACTTGACGGATTCCCGATCATTTTCTCCAACGGTGAGGCGCTCTACCGTCCGGAGCTGCTCGATGACCCGCAGCACTTCGGCATGGACGCCTATGTGGAGAATTTTAAGAGCCACTGCACGGCCGTTCCGGACATGGAGCAGCGCTTTCTCGCCGCGCCCTATCCGGTGGAGAAGCTGGACTTTTACTTTGTCGATTCTGCCGAGCGCGCCAAGTACCTCGCGCGCGTGCAGGATGTGCGCGCTTGGATCGTTCCGTGCGAGAGCGCGGGCGTGGAGATCAACGCCGTCGGCGTCGATAAGGGGAGCGGTCTGCAGGCGCTGTGCCGCTGCCTGAATATCCCCATCAGCGCTGCGATCGCCATCGGCGACTCGGAAAACGACCGCCCGCTCCTGCGCGACGCCGGTCTGCCGCTCGCAATGGGCAACGCCATTGCGGACGTGAAGGCGGCGGCGCAGTACGTCATGCCCGACTGCGACCATGACGGTGTGGCGGAGGCGATTGAGCGCTTTCTGCTCGCGCAAAGTTGACCGGGCGCGCGAAGCGTTGTATGATAAGAAATAACCCCATTTGCGGGGTAGTGTAACAGGAGGCAGTGTCCATGGACAACATTCAGCAGCTGAAACAGTGGATCGACGGCAGCGACCGCATCGTGTTTTTCGGCGGCGCCGGCGTCTCGACCGAGAGCGGCATCCCGGATTTTCGCAGCGTGGACGGCCTGTATAACCAGAAATATGATTATCCGCCCGAGACCATCCTGAGCCATTCCTTCTTCATGGCGCACCCGGAGGAGTACTACAAATTCCACCGGGACAAGCTCGTTGTCGACGGGGCCAAGCCCAACCGCGCCCACCTGCGTCTGGCGGAGCTGGAGCGTGAGGGCAAGCTCCAGGCGGTCATCACGCAGAATATCGACGGCCTGCATCAGGCGGCCGGGAGCAAGAACGTGCTCGAGCTGCACGGCAGCATCCACCGCTGCTACTGCATGCGCTGCGGCCGGCCGTACCCGGCGGAGCGCGTCAACCACGGCACCGGCGTGCCGCACTGCGACTGCGGCGGCATCATCCGGCCGGACATCGTGTTTTATGAGGAGTGCTTGGACGACGATGTCGTGTCCAAGGCGGTCCATTATATCCGCGAGGCGGAGGTCCTCATCGTCGGCGGCACGTCGCTGGCCGTGTACCCCGCGGCCGGACTTTTGAATTACTACCGGGGCAATAAGTTGGTGCTCATCAACCGCAGCGCCACGCCGTATGACGATCAGGCGAATCTCATCATCCATGAGAAGATCGGCGAAGTCTTTGCTCAGGTATAACGGAGGAAACAGGTTTTCATGCGAATTGACGTAATGGGCGTCGGGTTTGACAGCCTGACGATGGACGAAGCGGTCGCGCGTGCGCGTGACCTGATGGCGGAGCGGCGTGCGGCCTATGTCGTCACGCCGAATCCGGAGATCGTGATGCTCTGCCGCGACGATCCCGCGGCCATGCAGGCCGTGCAGGGGGCGGACCTCGTCCTGCCGGACGGCATCGGCGTGATCTACGGCGCAAAAATTCTCGGCACGCCGCTGCGCGCGAAGCTGCCGGGCATCGATTTTGCCTCGGCGCTGATGGCGCAGATGGGGCAGGAGGGCAAAAGCGTGTTCCTGCTGGGGGCCAAGCCCGGCGTCGCGGACGCGGCGGCGGAGAAAATGCGTGAGCGCTTCCCCGGCCTCGTCATCGCCGGGACGAACGACGGCTATTTTCAGGACGACGACCCCGTGGTGGAAAAGATCAACGCCGCGCAGCCGGACCTGCTGCTCGTGTGCCTCGGCGCGCCGAAGCAGGAGCTCTGGATGCAGCGCAACGCGCCGCGCCTGCGCGTCGGCCTCATGGCCGGCCTCGGCGGCAGTCTGGACGTGTTCGCCGGCAATGTCAAGCGCGCGCCGAAGTTTTTCCAGAAGCTCGGGCTCGAGTGGTTTTACCGGCTCCTGAAGGAGCCGAAGCGCATCGGCCGCATGATGAAGCTGCCGAAATTCCTGTTTGCGGCCATCGGCTGCAAACTCCGGGGGAAGAAACACCATGGCGAAGGGTAAACTGATTGTACTGGAGGGCATTGACGGCAGCGGAAAATCCGCGCAGTACCGCCGCCTGTGCGCTCGTTTTGACGAGATGGGCATGGCCTATCACCACATCGTCTTTCCGCGCTACGACCAGGAGTCGTCGGCGCTCATCCGCATGTATCTCAACGGCGCGTTCGGCGCGCACCCGTCGGATGTCAACGCGTATGCCGCGTCCACGTTCTTCGCGGTCGACCGCTATGCGTCTTACCGCACCGACTGGGGCGAGATCTACGAAAACGGCGGCCTGATCCTTTCGGACCGCTACACGACCTCGAACGCCATCCATCAGGGCTCCAAGCTCCCGGAGGCGGAGCTGCCGGCCTTCTTTGACTGGCTGTATGATCTGGAGTATGGCAAGATGGGCTTGCCGCGCCCGGATCTGGTGCTCTATCTGGATGTCGACCTGCCGACCTCGCTCAAGCGGATGCAGCACCGGCAGGAAAAGCACAACACCAAGGCCGATATCCACGAGCAGGACGCGGCCTATCTGGAAAACTGCCTGCGCATCGGCCGCCTCGCCGCCGCGCACTATGGCTGGACGGTCGTGCCGTTCATGAAAGACGGCGCCGAGCGCGAGCTGGAAGAAAAGCACGAGGAGATCTTCTCCATCATCCGCAGCGCGCTGTGAGCATTTCCGGGGAAAAGGCCGCCCTGCGCGCGCAGCTGCGCGCCCGGCTTTCTCAGAGCGACCCGGCGGAGAACGCCGCGTGCGATGTGCGCATCACGCAGCTGGTGCTCTCGCTGCCGGCGTTTCAGGCGGCGGAGCGGGTCTTTGCCTATTGCAGCGTCGTGCCCGAGGTGGACACGCATGCCATCCTCGCACAGGCGCGGCGCCGCGGCAAGACGGTTGCGCTCCCGGTCACGCAGCCGGACGGGCAGATGCAGTTTGCGCGCTATGACGGTGCGCTCGTGCCCGGGCGCTTCGGCATTCCGGAACCGCCGCGCGGCGCGCAGATCCTGCTGCCGCAGCCCGGCGACCTGATGCTCGTTCCGGCGCTGGCGTATGACCGTGCCGGGCGGCGTCTCGGCCGCGGCGGCGGGTACTATGACCGCTTTCTGGCGCGTGTGGACTGCTGCACCGTGGGGTTGATCCGCGCGGCATTTTTGCTCGACGCGCTGCCGGCTGAATGGAACGATGTGCCGGTTTCCGCCGTCATAACCGAGGACGGCGTTTTGTACCCACAGGAAAAACCGGGGCTCCCGGAGGAGCCCCGATCGGTGTCGAGCCGTTAGCAGCCGCAGCCGCAGCCGTTATTGTTGTTGTTATCGCAGCCGCAGTTGCCCCAGCCGCCGCAGCAGAAGAGCAGGATCAGAATGAGGATGATCCAGAGACAGCTATTATTATTTCCGCAGCACATAACCAAAACCCTTTCTCCGCGCAACTGATTTTTGCGTGGCCAGACCCCGCGCGGTGCATGGATCTGGCGCGATGTTTTCCGGCGTGACCGGAGAAACGGCGCCGTTTCCGTCCGTCGCCTTATCTTATGCCCCTCGGGGCATGGGGGTTCCTCCGCCGTGTGGGCGGCAGGGACGAATTCCATGTTGACAGGGAGACCGAACCATGTCTGATCACTTTAAGAACTTTGATGAGCTGTTCCGCGACGAGCGGGATTCGTCCCGCCCGCAGCGTCCGGCCCAGCAGCGTCCGGCAGCCGCACAGCCTGCCCGCCGCCGTCCGGCACAGCCGGAGGGGCAGCGCTTCGCGCGCCCGGCACAGCCGCGTCCGGTGCAGCCGGAGGGGCAGCAGCGTCCCGTGCGCCAGGCACAGCCGCACTCGGCGCAGCCGGAGAGGCAGCAGCGTCCCGCGCGCCCGGCCCAGCCGCATCCGGTGCAGCCGGAGGGGCAGCGCTCCGCGCGCCCGGCCCAGCCGCATCTGGCACGCCCGCACGCCGTGCAGCCGGAGGGCCAGCAGCACCCCATCCGTCCCCGGCCTGCACAGCAGCATGCCCAGCCCCGCCCGGGGCAGACGCGGGATTCGCACGCGCAGCAACCGCAGCGGCCGGTCCGTCCGCGTCCGGAGCAGACGCACACCGCGCGTCCGCAGCCGGTCTCGCGCCCCGTGCCGGAGACTGAGGTACAGGCAGAACCCGCAGTACGCCCCGCGCGCCCGGCCCAGCCGGAAGCGCCGCGCCGTGCCGGACGCAGCGGCTGCCTCGGCGGCCTGATCTATTTTGCCTTCGTCGTCAGCATCAGCATCATTCTCGCCTGCGTCGGCTGGATGGCGGCGTCGGACGTGCTCGCGCTCAATAAGGAGCCGGTCACGGCGACGGTCACGCTCGACAAGGCGGAGTTCAAGGACGTCACCATTTCGTACACGGACGCTGACGGCAACGCCAAGGAGCGCGCCGGTCATCAGGTGAGCGTGGGCTACGTGGCAAAGCAGCTCAAGGACGCCGGCATCATCAAGTACAAGGGCCTCTTCGAGCTATACTGCAGCGTCTCGCACGCGAAAACGAAGATCGACCCCGGCACGTACGAGCTGAGCACGAACTACGATTACCGCGCCCTCGTCAAAAAGATGCAGGTCGGCTCCGGCGCCATGGTCACGACCAAGGTCACCATCCCCGAGGGCTATACGATGGAGCAGATCTTCCACAAGCTCGAGGATGAAAACGTCTGCTCGTATGACGACCTCATGGACGCGGCGGCCAATTATTCCTACAACTACTCGTTCATCGACCAGAGCATGCAGGGCGACGCCAAGCGCCTCGAGGGCTTCCTGTTCCCGGACACGTATGAGTTCTATCAGGGTATGCAGGCATCGAGCGCCATCAATAAGTTCCTGGAGAACTTCCACGACCGCATCACGGCCGAGATGCTCGAAAAGGCGGACGAGCGCGGCATGACCATGCAGGAGGTCGTCACGGTCGCATCCATGATCGAGAAGGAAGCGGCCAACGACGATGAGCGCGCCATGATCGCCGCCGTCATCTACAACCGCATCGAAGCGGGCATGCCGCTGCAGATCGACTCGACGATCATGTACGTCCTGCCGGAGCACAAGGATGTGCTCACTGTGGAGGACACGAAGATCGACAGCCCGTACAACACCTATCAGAACAAGGGCCTGCCGCCCACGCCGATCGCAAACCCCGGTCTTGCGTCCCTCAAGGCGACGCTCTCGCCGGCGAGCACGCAGGCACTGTACTACGCGCTCGATGCCGAGTCCGGCACGCACAAGTTCTTCACGAGCTATGGCGAGTTCCAGGCGTTCGTGGCCAAACAGAGTTATTCACAATAAGCGGGGTTGATTCATGAACAAACCGGAATTGTTATGCCCTGCCGGAGATCTGGAGCGCCTGCAAATGGCGCTCCATTTCGGTGCAGACGCAGTGTATCTGGCCGGGGCGCAGTTCGGCATGCGCGCCGGAGCCGAAAATTTCACACCGGACGGCATCCGCGCGGCCGTACAGCTTGCGCACGCGCAGGGCTCCGCCGTACACGTGACGTGCAATACGCTGCCGCGTGACGATGAAATGGCGCAGCTGCCGGCGTATCTGGAGCTGCTCGATGATGCGGGGGTGGATGCGATCATCGCGGCCGATCTCGGCGTCATCACGCTCGCAAAGCGCTATGCGCCGCACGTCGCGCTGCACGTCAGCACGCAGTTCGGCGTGGTCAATTCGGCGGCTGCCGCGGCGCTGCATGATCTCGGCGCGCAGCGGGTCGTGCTCGCACGCGAGCTGTCACTTGCCGAGATTGCCGCCATCCGCGCCCACACGCCGCCAGAGCTGGAGCTCGAGGCGTTCGTGCACGGGGCGATGTGCGTGTCGTTTTCCGGCCGCTGCCTGCTGTCGAACTACCTCACCGGGCGCGATGCCAACCGCGGCCGCTGCGCCCAGCCCTGCCGCTGGAAGTACGGCCTCACGGAGTCCAAGCGCCCCGGCCAGGTGTTTGACATCACGGAGGACGAGCGCGGGACGTACATCTTTAACTCCCGCGACATGTGCATGATCGACCACCTGCCGGAGTTGCTGGCGGCCGGCATCACGAGCCTGAAGATCGAGGGACGTACCAAGAGCGCCTATTACGTCGGCGCGGTCACGAATGCCTACCGTCATGCGCTCGATGATGCCATCGCCGGCCGGCCGCTCGACCCGGTCTGGCAGCGCGAGGTGCTGCAGATCAGTCACCGGCCGTACAGCACCGGGTTCTATTTCGGTCAGCCGGGGCAGTATACGGCAAACTCCGCCTACTTTGCCGGGGCGGAGGTTTGCGCCGTCGTGGAGGGCACCGCGCCCGACGGGCGCGCCGTGCTGACGCAGCGCAACAAGTTCGCCGTCGGCGACACGCTCGAGCTCGTTACGAACACCGCCCCGCCTGTGACCTTCACGGCGCAGGACCTGCGCGACGCAGACGGGCTCCTGCTCGAGAGCGTGCCGCACCCAATGCAGCGCTTTACCATGCCGCTGCCGTGTGAAGCGGCACCGCTGTCGCTCGTGCGGCGGAAATTACCCGCTGAAACGGTTGACATTCGGCTCGAATGTGGTAAAATAGAAAAATCCAGAACATAACGCCTTGATGGAGAAAAGCTGTGTAGCACCCGGTCAGCAGAGAGAAGGGGACGGTGGAAGCCCTTCGGCCGGCAGCATGGCGGCCGCTCCGGAGCGGCCCGGGACGACCGGGACGTCTGTCCGCGTTAAGGACGACTTGAGACGCCGCGTGAGCGGCAATCAGGGTGGTACCGTGAATGCTCAAATGCCTTCGCCCCTGTATATGGGGCGGAGGCATCTTTTTTTGAAAGGAGACGTGTTATGGACTGTCTGCGTTGTCACGGCGAGATGGAGCATCTGGGGCAGGAATCCCTGCAGCTCGGGCAATACGGCTTTTTTACCGGCCACCTGTCCAACCTCTTTTCCGGTGCGCTGGAGGTCGATATTTATGCCTGCAGGCACTGCGGCAAGCTGGAGTTTTACCGCGCGGACGCACCCAGCCTTTCCGAGCGGCTGCAAAAAGAGTGAAGCAAGAGAATTTGAATTGGAGGATAGATGATTATGAAACCATATGGTCTGAATGAACTGCGCGAGATGTTCCTGCGCTTTTTCGAGACGAAGGGGCACCTGCGTCTGCCGAGCTTCTCGCTCATCCCGCAGGATGATGCGAGCCTGCTGCTCATCAACTCCGGCATGGCGCCGATGAAACCCTATTTCAAGGGCGACAAGGAGCCGCCGCGCCACCGCGTCTGCACCTGCCAGAAGTGCATCCGCACCGGCGACATTGAAAACATCGGCAAGACCGCGCGCCACGGCACGTATTTTGAGATGCTCGGCAACTTCTCCTTCGGCGACTACTTCAAGCATGAAGCCATCGCCTGGTCGTGGGAGTTTTTGACGAGCCCGGAGTGGGTCGGCCTCGACCCCGAGCGGCTGTACCCGTCCGTGTATGAGAAGGACGACGAGGCATTTAATATCTGGCGCGACGAGATCGGTATCCCCGAGAGCCGTATCACCCGCCTCGGCAAGGACGATAACTTCTGGGAGCATGGCTCCGGCCCGTGCGGCCCCTGCTCGGAGATCTATTTTGACCGCGGCGAGGAATACGGCTGCGGTAAGCCGGACTGCGCGCCCGGCTGCGACTGCGACCGTTATATGGAGGTCTGGAACAACGTCTTTTCCCAGTTTGACAACGACGGCAACGGCAACTACTCCGACCTCATTCAGAAAAACATCGACACCGGCATGGGCCTTGAGCGTCTGGCCGTTGTCTGCCAGGGTGTGGATTCGCTCTTCGATGTGGACACCGTCATGAACATCACCCACAAGGTCAGCGAGATCACCGGCGCGCACTATGGTGACAGCCACAAGACCGATGTGTCCCTGCGCGTCATCACCGACCACATCCGCGCCTCCGTCATGATGATCTCGGACGGCATCCTGCCGTCGAACGAGGGCCGCGGCTATGTGCTGCGCCGTCTGCTGCGCCGCGCGGCGCGCCACGGCAAACTCCTCGGCGTCAACGAACCGTTTCTGTATCAGGTTGTGGACATGGTCGTGCACGAAAACGAGTGCCAGTACCCCGAGCTGCGCGAAAAGCAGGCGTATATCACCCGCGTTATCCGCAACGAGGAGGAGAACTTCGCCAAGACCATCGACGCCGGCATGCACATCTTCTCCGACCTGCTCGCCGAGCATCAGGCCAAGGGTGAGCGCGTGTTCTCCGGCGCGGATGCATTCAAGCTCTATGATACCTACGGTTTCCCGATCGACCTGACCCGCGAGATGGTGCAGGAGCAGGACATGACCGTGGATGAGGACGCGTTCCAGGACCTCATGGAGCAGCAGCGCGTGCGCGCGAGAAAGGCGCGCGAGGCGCTTGGCGACCTGGCGTGGGCCGGCGTGGACCTCGGCCTCGACCCGACGCCGACGCAGTTCACCGGCTATGACCACACGGCCGATCAGGGCACGATCCTGGCCATCGTCTGCGAGGGGGAGGTCTGCTCGGAGATCGACGAGGGCAAGCAGGGCGTGCTCGTGCTCGACTGCACGCCGTTCTATGCCGAGATGGGCGGCCAGGTGGCCGACCACGGCGTCATTGAGACGGACGGCGCGCTCTTCCAGGTGACGGACGTCCAGAAGGACAAGGCCGGCAAGTTCCTGCACCACGGCGTGATGCACTCCGGCCACCTGCAGGTCGAGCAGACCGTCACGGCGCGCATCGACACCGACCGCCGCAAGGCGATCATGCGTGCGCACTCGGCCACGCACCTGCTGCAGGCCGCGCTGCGCGAGGTGCTGGGCGACCACGTGCATCAGGCGGGCTCGCTCGTGGAGCCGGACCGTCTGCGCTTTGACCTGACGCATTTCTCGGCCATCACGCCCGAGGAGCTGGAGCGGGTCAACGAGATCGTCGGCGACTGGATCCTCGACGGTATGGACGTCACGGTGTCCGAAATGTCCATGGAGCAGGCCAAGGCCAGCGGCGCGACGGCGCTCTTCAGCGAGAAGTACGGCGATGTCGTGCGCGTGGTGGACATGGGCGGCAAGTCCATCGAGCTCTGCGGCGGCACGCATGTGGATAACACCGCCAAGATCGGCCCGTTCCGCATCACGGGCGAGAGCTCGGTCGCGTCCGGTGTGCGCCGCGTGGAGGCGATCACCGGCAAGGCCTATCTGCGCGAGATGGAGGCCGTTAACCGCCGCATGTACGCGGCGGCAGAGGTGCTGCACGCCAAGCCCGCCGACCTCATTGCGAAGGCGAAGGGCTTCACGGCGGAGCTCAAGGAGGCGCGCCAGAGCGTCGAGCGCATGAAAGAAAAGATCCTGCACAGCGATGTCGAGCGCTTCCTCTATGCCTCGAAGAACATCGGCGGCATCAAGGTCATCACGACGACGCGCACCGACCTCGATGCCGGTGACCTGCGCAAGCTCGGCGACTTCCTGCGCGATAAGGATCCGGACACGGTCGCGGTGCTCGCGACGGCGACGGAGAGCAAGGTCACGTTCGTGGCCGTCTGCGGCAAGAACGCCGTGGCCAAGGGCATCCGCGCGGGCGATCTTGTGCGCGCCGTGTCGGCGGTCACCGGCGGCAAGGGCGGCGGCAAGCCGGACTCCGCCATGGGCGGCGGCAGCGAGGTGCTGAAGATCGACGACGCGCTGGCCATCGTAGACGATTTCGTGGCGGAAAAGCTGGGACTGTAAGGAGGTTACCATTATGAACGATTGCCTGTTTTGTAAGATCGCGGCGGGGGAGATCCCTTCCACCTGCCTGTACAACGATGACGATGTTTATGCCTTTCGCGACATCAATCCTCAGATGCCGGTGCATTTTCTCGTGATCCCGAAGCAGCACATTGACTCGGTCGCGTCCATCACGGCGGAAAACTCCACTGTGGTCGCCAAGTGCTTTGAGGTTATCGCGAAGCTTGCCGCGCAGGAGGGGCTGACCGGCGGCTACCGCGTCATCTCCAACTGCGGCGACGATGCCGGTCAGACCGTGCATCACCTGCACTTCCACGTCCTCGGCGGCGCGCCGATGGGTGAGAAGCTGCTGTAAAGCAACAAAATTCGGCGGCGGGCCTTGTTCCCGCCGCCGTTTTTGTTTATAATGTCTCCAGAGAAAGAGGGGGAGACGGCGTGCGAAAGCTGGCATATTGCGCAGGCGGATTTTCGGCTGCGATTTTTCTGGCGCACTTTCTGCTGCCGGTGCGCTGGGTGCTGCCCGGTGCGCTTGCGGCGGTCGTGCTCGCGCTCGTGACGCTGCTGCTCCCGGGGCAGACGCGGCGCCGGGTCATGGTCGCGCTGCTGTCGGCGGCCATCGGCTTCGGGTGGTACGCTGCTGCCACGGCCATGCGCCTGACGCCTGCGCAGACCGTCTCTGCTGATGTGCAGACGGTCACGGCGCGCGTGACGGAGTATCCCGCTGCCTATGAGCATAGCTGCGGTCTGACCGTTCTACTCACAAGCCCGGACGTGCCAAACTGCAAGGCGCGGCTCTATGCCGCCGACGCGGGCGCGGCCGATCTGCGCCCCGGCGATGAGATCACGGCGGACGTGAAGCTCCGCCCGTCCACGCTGCGCTATGGGGAGGAGACGGACTCCTACATTTCCAAGGGCATTTACCTCATCGGCAGCGTGCAGGACAAAACGCTCGAACGCACCGGCGTCTGGAGCCGCAGCTGGCTCTACTGGCCGAAAACCGTCGCCCAGTCGCTCAAAGCGAGCGCGCAGGCCGCCTTCCCGGCGGATGTGCTGCCGTTTGCGCAGGCGCTCATGCTCGGCGACAAATCCGCGCTCTACGCGCAGGATCTCGATATTCCGTTCAGTACGACCGGCATCATGCACACGGTCGCAGTCTCCGGATTGCATCTGGCGTTTCTGCTGGGCTTTTTGCGCCTGTTCACCGGTAACCGGCGCACGACGGCCATCATCGGCCTGCCGCTGATGGTCGTGTTCGTCGTTATGGCCGGGTGCAGCCCGTCGGTGCTGCGCGCGGCGTTCATGACGGCGCTGGTGCTCTTTGCGCCGCTGCTCGGGCGGGAGAACGACCCGCCGACGTCGCTGCTGACTGCGCTGGCCATATTGCTCGGGGCCAATCCGTTTGCCGCGGCGAGCATCAGCCTGCAGCTGTCATTTGCGTCCATGGCAGGCCTGTTTTGCGCCTCCGGTGCGCTGCACCGCGCGCTCGATGCGCGCCTGCTGCCTGCCGGCGTGAAGCTTTCGCGGCCGCGGCGGAACGTCCGTGCCTTTTTCAGTGCCACAACGGCGAGCTCCGTCGGCGCCATGGTGTTCACCGTGCCGCTCACGGCGCTGCATTTCGGCAACATTTCGCTTATCGCGCCGGTCACGAACCTGCTCATTTTGTGGCTGCTGCCGGCTGCGTTCATCGGCTGCTATCTCGCGGCGCTGCTCGGCCTTGTCTGGGCATGGGGCGGTACGGTGCTTGCATGGGTGACGGCGTGGCCGCTGCGCTATATCCTCGCGGTGGCAAAAGTGCTCTCCAAACTCCCGGGTGCGGTGCTGTTCACCGGCAACCGCATGGTCGTCTGGTGGCTCGTGCTGGTGTATGTTATGTTCGGTGCGGCGTGGCTGATCTCCCGCCGGCGCAAGGCGCGCTACTGGATCCCGGTGGCGTGCAGCGTGCTGGCGCTGTGCGCGGTGCTGACCGTCAACGCCGTGCAGCTGCAGCGCACGTCGACCGTGACGGCGCTCGATGTCAGTCAGGGACAGAGCATCGTGTTTTCCAGCGGGCGGGCCTGCGCCGTGGTGGACTGCGGCGGCCGCTCCACCGCGGAGGACCCAGGCAATCTCGCGGCGCGCAAGCTGCTCGCGCAGGGGCACCGGAGTCTCGACCTGCTCGTGCTCACGCATCCGCATGACGATCATATCAACGGCGTGCTGCGCCTGATGCATTGGCTCCCGGTGCGTACCTTGGTCATCCCGGCCGCGGCAGACACGACGAAGGCCCCACTGAGCGACATTCTCGCGCTCGCGGCGGAAAACCATACGACCGTCGTGCGTGTGGATGCCGAGCGGACGGTCACGGCCAGCAGCATCTCCGTGCATCTGTATCCGGAGCCCTGCGCCGGACAGGAGGACGGCAGCATGATCGTGCTGACCTCCATCGGCGATTATGACACGCTCGTGCCCGGCGACGTGGACAGCGTGGCAGAGGTGAAATTCCTCAGTGACTGCGCCTATCCCAGCGTTGAACTGCTGCTCGTCGGCCACCACGGCTCCAAGAAATCCACCAGCGATGCATGGCTCGACGCCATCGCGCCGGACGATGCGATCATCTCCGTCGGCTACAACAACTACGGCCATCCGACGAGTGACACGCTCGAGCGCCTGCAGGCGCACCACATACCGATCTACCGCACCGACCAGATGGGCGACATCACGGTGCATCTCTCGTGAGGAAACGCTATGGCAAAAGCAAAAGCAAAAGGAAAAAAGAAAACGGAAGTGCTCGACTACGGCGCGCAGGTGCGCAGCCTGCGCGAGCAGGGGCCGGGGCGGCTGTACCTGCTCTGGGGCCGGGAGGACTATCTGCGTGAACAGTACCTGCTGGAGCTGAAAAAGCTCTGCCTGCCCGGCGGAGAGGACGACTTCAGCTACCACCGGTTTGACGGGGCCGAGCTCGATTTTCAGGCGCTGGCGGACGCGGTGGATGCGGTGCCGTTTCTGACCGAACGCACGCTCATCGAGGTGCGCGGCTTCGACACGAACAAGTGCCGTGAGGAAGAGGCACAGGCGCTCGTCCAGGTCATCGGTGATCTGCCGGATTACTGCACGCTGGTGTTCATTATGGATACGGACTTTGAACCGGACGGCCGCCTGAAGACGACGAAGGCCTTCAAAAAGCAGGGCGAACTGATCCAATTTACCGCTCAGGGGGAGAGCGCGCTCGTGCGCTGGGTCGGCAAGCGCTTTGCCGCGCATAAGAAGCATATTTCGCCCGAGGATGCCCGCCAGCTCATTTTCTTCACCGGCGGCCTTATGAACAGCATGATCCCGGAGATCGACAAGATCGCGGCCTATGTGCAGGGCGACACGGTCACGCGTGCGGACATTCTGGCCGTGGCGCACCGGCTGCCGGAGGCGGTGGCCTACGAGCTGACCGACCGGCTGGCCGATCAGGACTATGACGGCGCCATGCGCATCCTCGCTGACCTCCTCGCAGATAAGGCGAACACGCCGATTTTCCTGCTCGCCGTTATCGGCCAGCAGATGCGCAGGCTGTATGCCGCGCGGCTCGCGCGCCGCGCGGGCCTCGGTATGGGCGACCTGCGCGCGCTGCTTGGCCTGCCCTATGATTTCATCGCGGAAAACCTCCTGCGCTCGGCCCGGAAATTCTCCGGCCGCCAGCTCGAGGAGGCGGTGCGCCTGTGCGCACAGACGGACTTTGCCATGAAAAACACCGGCGCGGACGATGCCGAGCTGCTCAAGGAGCTGCTGCTGCGCATCGCCGTGGGAGGCGCGGCATGATCCGTATCCGCGAGGCCATCATCGTCGAGGGCCGGTATGATAAAAACACGCTCGCGCAGGTCGTGGACGCGCCCATTCTGGAGACGTCCGGCTTCGGCATCTTTCATGACGGCCAGCGGCTGGCACTGCTGCGCCGTCTGGCCGAAACGCGCGGCATCATCGTCCTCACGGACAGCGACGGGGCGGGCTTTGTCATCCGCAACTATCTGCGCGGAGCCATCGACCCGGCACAGGTCAAGCACGCGTATATCCCGGACGTGGCCGGCAAGGAGCGGCGCAAGCGTATCGCCTCGAAAGAGGGCAAGCTCGGCGTGGAGGGCATGCGGCCGGAGGTGCTGCTTGAGGCGCTGCGCCGCGCGGGCGCGACCGTCGAGGGTGAGGACGCACCGCCACCGGGTGCGCGCATCACGAAGGCAGACCTTTACGCCGCCGGGCTCACCGGCGGGCCGGACAGTCGGGCCGCCCGGCAGCGGCTGCTCAAGCAGCTCGACCTGCCCGAGCATTTGAGCACGAACGCGCTGCTCGAGGTGCTCAACGCGCTCATGACGCGCGAGACGTTCCAGAATCTGTACAAATAGCTGAAAATTCGCCGTATCTGAGGGAGAAAACGCCAGATGCGGCGAAATTTTTCGTGCAAATGTGTCGGGGCTGTGGTATAGTACTGTACGGTATTATGTAAAGTAACCGGAAACCAGATATATGGAGGAACCAACGTATGAAATGCCCGTTTTGCGGCTTTGCCGAGAGCAAGGTCATTGATTCCCGTCCGGCCGAGGAGGGCGCGACCATCCGCCGCCGTCGCGAGTGCCTCGCCTGCCAGAAACGCTTTACGACCTATGAGATCATTGAGACGCTCCCGCTCGTTGTCATCAAGCGCGACGGCAGCCGCCAGAGCTTTGACAAGAGCAAGCTCATCAACGGTATGGTGCGCGCCTGCGACAAGCGCAAGGTGCCGCTGCCGGTGCTTGAGAAAATCGCCGACGAGATCGAGCAGGAGCTGCAGAGCGCGCTCGAGCGCGAGATCACGACCGAGCAGGTCGGCGAAATGGTCATGAAGCGCCTCAAGGACGTGGACGAGGTCGCCTATGTGCGCTTTGCCTCGGTTTATCGCCAGTTCAAGGATATTGATACCTTCATGCAGGAGCTGACGAAGCTGCTCAACGACCGCGGCTAAAACAGGTTGCCGAGCGTGATGCGCTCCCCGTCGGCGAGCCCCTGGATCCGCACACGCAGCAGGTTGATGTCTGCCGCAGCGGACGCGTCCCCGGCCTCCACCGTGCGGATCGCCCGGCGGAAACCCTCTGTCACGGCGTCTGTGCTCTCGTGTGGGAGCATACAGTGGGCATAGTCCTCGTCGTCGTCCCAGCGCGCGGCCGCCGCGCGCAGCGTCTCGCTCGCGCGCGCCGGGTCCCCGGCGGCGTAGCTTGTCTCCGCCTGTGCTACGGCGTTGTCGAGTCGGGTGCACATCCGGGTCAGATGCCAGAGGTTCCACGCGCACAGGCCGATGAGCACGAGCAGCAGCGCGCCTGCAAACAGTTCCTTTTTCATCCGAGCTCCTTTGCCGCAAAATAGATCTGCCCGGCGTCGTTCATCATCAGCAGATAGACGTCCTCGATGCACTGCACGCCGCGCTGCTGCACCTGCTTTTGCAGCCAGCGTTCATCGCGCCCCATGCGCCGGAGATTATCGCGCAGGATGCGCCCGTTATTGATGAGGATGGAGAAATAACCGGTGTCCTCGGTCTGCATGTGCATCTGCTCTGCTGTGACCGGCTGCTGCGCCGGGGCGAGGATGATGTTGAGCTGGCCGTTTGTCTCGAGCACGGCGTATTCCACGCTTGCAATGTCGAGAATGCCCTGATTGCGCAGCTCCTGCGTCAGCTCGTCGAGCGTGAAGCGGTTGCGGTGCATGGCCTGCTGGGCGATGCGGCCGCGCTCGATGATGAAGTTCGGCCGGCCGTAGAGCAGCTTGCGCAGGTGAATACTCTTGTACGTCAGGCCGGAGAAGATCAGCTCGCAGCAAAACAGCACCAGCAGCGGAATGAGCCCGTAGCTCAGCGGCAGGGAGGGGTTTTGCAGCGGGATGGATGCGATGTCCGCGATGAGTACGGCCACCACCAGCTCGGACAGTTCGAGTTCGCCGAGCTGCCGCTTGCCCATAAGGCGCATGGCCACGATGAGCGCAAGAAAAATAATCAGCGTCCGGATGAGAATGATCGCCATGAGATTACCACCTTTCCAGGTTGGTTTAGCTTTTCCAGTTCGTGCGGGTTCATACCCATGTAGGAGGTACCCCAAATGAAGTTTACGAAAATGCAGGGCTGCGGCAATGACTATATCTACGTTAATTGCTTCACCGAGACGGTGGCCGATCCGTCGGCCGCGGCCATCCGCCTGTCCGACCGTCACTTCGGCATCGGCGGGGACGGTCTGGTGCTCATCTGCCCGTCGGAGGTCGCGGATTTTTGCATGGAGATGTACAATGCCGACGGTTCGCGCTCGGAGATGTGCGGCAACGCCATCCGCTGCGTGGGCAAATATGTCCACGACCGCGGCCTGACCGACAAGACCGAGCTCACGATCGAGACGCGCGCCGGCATCAAGACGCTCTGGCTGAACGTGGTCGACGGCGCGGTCGAGACCGTGCGCGTATGCATGGGCAGCCCGGAGTTCCGGCCGGAGAAGATCCCGGTCGCGGCGGCGGGGGAGACCTTCCTCGAGCAACCGATCGACGTGCTGGGCGAGACGTGGATCGTTTCGTCCGTGAACACCGGCAATCCGCACTGCGTCACTTATGTGGACGATGCCATGGCGCTGGATTTTCCGCGCATCGGCCCCGCGTTTGAAAACCATAAGATGTTCCCCGCGCGGGCAAATATCGAGTTTGTCGAGGTCGTGGACGATCACACGCTGCGTGTGCGCGTGTGGGAGCGCGGCAGCGGCGAGACGCTCGCCTGCGGCACGGGTTCCACGGCGGCGCTGGCTGTCACGGCGCGGCTGGGCAAGTGCGGCGACGAGGCGGACGTGATCCTGCGCGGCGGCACGCTGCACATTGCATGGGACCGGGCGCAGAACCTGCTGTATATGACCGGCCCTGCGGCATTTGTATTTGACGGCACGGTCACGCTCTGAGCGCGGCCGCGATGACGGTACAGGAGGTCACAAACCATGAAAACGATCATCGGAACGCAAACAGATGTGATAAAAGAACTGACGGCGCGGGTCGCGGATGTGCTCGCGCACAAGCCGGAGGCAAACATCGCCATTTCGGCGGTGGACCTGCCGGCGGAAGTGCTCGGCGCGCTCGCCGCCAGCGACATTGCCTTTGACAAGGCGACGCTCTTTCAGGCGTGTGAATACTGTGGCGCAGCCGGCAAGGGCGCGTACGCGGTCGGCGCGGCGTTTTCGCCCCTCACGGCGGCAAAGCCGTTTGCGGCCGTGCACGCCCCGGATCCGGACGCGGACGCCGAACACGCGGCGGACTACGACGCTGCCATTCAGGCGGCTGGCGGGCTCGATCTGGTGATCCTCGGCCTGGGTGAGCGCGGCCACGTCGCGTTCAACGAACCGGGCGCCGGTTTCGGTGAGAAGACGCACATCGCCAAGCTCGCGGAAGTGACGCGCGAGGCCATCGCTGCGGATTTCGGCGCGCTTGCGCAGACGCCGGAGCACGGCATCACGATCGGCATCCACACGATCCTGGGCGCGAAAAAGATCCTGCTCGTCGGCTTTGGCGCGCGCTGCGCGAAGGCAGCTGCCGCCACGCTCACGGGCCGCCCGGAGACGTTTATCCCCGCATCGTTCCTGCAGCTGCACACGGATGTCGAGGTTTATCTTGACGCGGACGCTGCTGCGCAGTTATAATAAAGCGTTGCCCGCGGCGTTTTGCGGGCGATTTTGATCGGAGGGAAGCATCCATGTCCAAATATTTCGGTACTGACGGCTTCCGCGGTGAGGCCAATGTGGGCCTGACGGTGGAGCACGCCTACCGGATCGGCCGGTTTCTCGGCTGGTATTACGGCCGGGAGCACAAGTGCGCGGTCGTGATCGGCAAAGATACCCGCAGATCCAGCTACATGTTTGAAAATGCCCTGTCCGCAGGCCTGACCGCCTCGGGCGCGGACGCCTATCTCATGCACGTGACGACGACGCCGAGCGTGTCCTACATCGTCCGTTCGGACGATTTTGACTGCGGCATCATGATCAGCGCGAGCCACAATCCCTATACGGACAATGGCATCAAGCTGCTCAACAGCGCTGGTGAGAAGATGGAGCAGAGCGTCATTGACGAGATCGAGAACTATCTCGACGGCAATCTGGAGATCCCGTTTGCCACGGGCGCGAACATCGGCCGCACACAGGACTATTCTGCCGGCCGCAACCGCTACATCGGTTATCTCATCAGCCTGTCCACGCACTCGTACAAGGGCATGAAGGTCGGCCTTGACTGCGCCAACGGCAGCACGTGGATGATGGCGAAGAACATCTTCGACGCGCTCGGTGCGGATACGTATGTCATCGGCAATGAACCGGACGGCACGAACATCAACCGCGACTGCGGCTCGACGCACATCGAGAACCTGCAGAAATACGTCCGCCTCAACCGGCTGGACGTGGGCTTTGCCTTTGACGGCGACGCCGATCGCTGCCTGGCCGTGGATGAAAACGGCTCGGTCGTCAACGGCGACAAGATCCTTTATGTCTGCGCGCGCAACATGCAGACCGAGGGCCGCTTCGGCAATTCCAAGGTCGTCACGACGGTCATGTCCAACCTCGGCCTGTACAAGGCGCTCGATGAGGCCGGCATCGGCTATGAAAAGACGGCTGTGGGCGATAAATACGTCGCGGAGAATATGCGCGCCAACGGGTACCTGATCGGCGGCGAACAGTCCGGGCACATTATTTTCGGCAAATATGCCAATACTGGTGACGGACTGCTGACGGCCATCAAGCTCATGCAGGTCATGCTCGACCGCAAAAAGACGCTCTCCGAGCTGGCCGCGCCGGTGCGCGAGTATCCGCAGCAGCTCACGAATGTGGAGGTCGACGACAAGGACGCCACGCTCAATGACCCCGCGGTCGTTGCGGCGGAGCAGGCCGTCACCGAGCGGCTCGGCGACGAGGGACGCATCCTCGTGCGCAAGAGCGGCACGGAGCCGGTGCTGCGCGTCATGGTCGAGGCGGCCACGCACGCATTGTGTGAGGAAAACGTTGCGTATGTGATCGATGTCATGCAAAAGAGCGGGCATCTGATCCGGGTGAGATGATATGATGACGATACAAGACCTGCTCGACCTGAGCAAGACGATCGCGGCCCCGCTGTTTGCGGGCAAGACCTATCCGTGGGAGGCGCTGGCGGAGATCGGAGACTTCATTCTTCAGCTCGGCCCGACGCTCCCGGCGGAGGAGTACGAGCAGCGCGGCGAGAACATCTGGATCGCGCGCGATGCCAAGATCTTTGACAGCGCCTATATCGCCGGCCCCTGCATCATTGACCACGGCGCCGAGCTGCGCCAGTGCGCCTTTGTGCGCGGCAATGCGATCGTGGGCAAGAACGCCGTCGTCGGCAACTCCTGCGAGCTGAAAAACGTTGTCCTGTTCGATAACGTCCAGACGCCGCATTTCAACTATGTCGGCGACTCCATCCTCGGCTACAAGTCCCACATGGGCGCGGGCTCCATCACGTCGAACGTCAAGAGTGACAAGACGCTTGTCGTCATCAAAAACGGGGCCGAGCACATCGAGACCGGCCGCAAGAAGGTCGGCGCTATCCTCGGCGACTATGTGGAGGTCGGCTGCAACAGCGTCCTGAACCCCGGCACGGTTATCGGCCGGCACTCGAACATTTATCCGGTGTCGTGCGTGCGCGGAGTTATTCCGGCGGACAGCATCCTCAAGTCCTCGGGCGAGATCGTCCACAAGAAATAAAAGCAAAATCCCATCGGATGGAACCGATGGGATTTTTTCTGCCGCCCGCGGCCTTACAGCAGGCTGCGGTAGTCCTCGTCCGGCGTCACGCAGTCCGGCGGGAAGAACTCGTCGATGGGGAAGTGGATGCGGCTGAACATCGAGCACGGATCGTCCTCGGTCGAGCCCTGGCACGCTTTGTCCGGCATGCAGTAGTCGTACGCCGGGATGAGCAGCTGCGTATCGCGCTCGAGCCGGATGATCGAAAACTGCCCCAGCGTCACATACAGCTTCTTGCCGCAGCAGGTCAGCGAAAGCTCCTCGCCCATGGCGTCGAGGATCTTCTGCGGGATGGCGCGCGGCTCCTGCTCGGGCTCCACGGAGCTGCCGCAGTCCACCAGTTTCATGTGCAGGGCGATCGGGTCGACGGATTCGACCACGCCGATCGGCAGGCCGTTCTCGCACGGGTCGCAGCAGCAGTCGTCGGAGGCGAACACCTTCGCGCTCGCCTGGCTGCCGAAGAGCATGACGCGCTTGTCGAAGATCGCAAGGCCGCACACCGGCTCGCAGCCGGGGAACGTCTCGCCGCGCACGCGGTAGAAGTACGTCACGTCTACCGTGTAGTAGCCTTTGTTGAAGGTGATCTCCTTGACGTGTACGTCGGCGCACAGCAGCTCGGCGCTGCGCGGACGCACGCTCAGGGCGCAGTCCAGCTTTGCCTGCGAGCAGGCCGTGGGATACACCCGCAGGTCCTCGACGCAGTCTTTATCGCGGCAGGAATCGAAAATCTTGCGCGTATGGATACAAACCGCTTCCCGGACGGCGGCGCTGCCCTCGACCGGTCCCGGTACCACTTTGTCTGCCATTTCATAACCTCCTGGCATCAGATTGAAGCACGCTTCAGTAACAGTGTATGCGTGGCGGTTTTCGATGTGCTTGCTTTTGAAAACCCTTTACACAAAACGCTTTCCGCGTTATAATCATATATTATCCCATGTGGGAGGTGCGCCATGGAAGGGCTCGGTTTCATCCATGAGAAACTCGATATTAAGATCCTCATCCTCTACATTTTGAATCATTTACCCGCAGCGGTGGACGCCCAGACGTTGTCCGACCTCGTTTTCTGCGACAACGGCATCGGCTATTTTGATTACTCCGACTGCCTTGCGGAATTGGTGGATACGGCGCACATCTCGGAAGAGGATGGCAAGTACCGCATCACGGAAAAGGGCAGCCGCAACGTGAATGAAGTTGCCAGCAGTCTGCCGTACTCCGTGCGCATGAAGGCCGACCGCGTCACGGAGCCGATCGCCGAGCAGATGCGCCGCGCCGCCATGATCGTCGCGCGGCATACGAACACGCCGGAGGGCGGGTGCAATGTGCATCTTGCGCTCTCGGACGGGATCGGGCAGATCGTCTCCATGCAGCTCCTGGCAGCCGATGCGGCGCAGGCGCGCACGATGGAGCATTACTTTAAGGCACACGCGGAGGACGTCTATCAGGCGCTCGTGCGTATGCTCACAGAAAGCGAGGAAAACAAAGCATGAACACCTACATTCCCGAGGGCTACAAGAGTCTGCTCGGCGTTTATGACACGCAGAAGGCCATTGGTCTGCTCAAACGTCTGTTTGAGGATCAGCTCGCCGCGAAGCTGAATCTGTTTCGCGTTTCGGCGCCGCTGTTTCTGGAGGAGGCCAGCGGCCTGAACGATAATCTCAACGGCTATGAGCGCCCGGTCTTGTTCGATATTCCGCAGGCCGGCAAGGAGGCGCAGGTCGTCCAGTCGCTCGCCAAGTGGAAGCGCATGGCGCTCTACCGCTATGATTTCTACCCCGGAAAGGGCCTCTATACCGACATGAACGCTATCCGCCGCGACGAGGATGTGCTCGACAATCTGCACTCGGTCTACGTCGATCAGTGGGACTGGGAAAAAATCATTGAGAGCAGCGACCGGAATCTGGACTATCTCAAGTCTACGGTTATGGATATTGTCGCCGCCGTCTGCGACACGCAGCGCACCATGCGCGCGATCTATCCGCAGCTTCAGGTTCTGCCGGAGCTGGAGCGTCAGGTGACGTTTGTCACTGCGCAGGAGCTGGAGGACCGCTATCCGGACCTGACGCCGAAGGAGCGCGAGCATGCCTTCGTGCGCGAGCACCATACGACGTTCATTATCGGCATCGGCGGCGCGCTGCGCTCCGGCAAGCCGCACGACGGCCGCTCGCCGGACTATGACGACTGGACGATGAACGGCGATATCCTGTTCTGGAACGAGCTGCTCGACTGCGCGTTTGAGCTCTCGTCCATGGGCATCCGTGTCGATCCCAAGAGTCTGGACCGACAGCTGACCATTGCCGGCTGTGATGATCGCCGTGAGCGGACTTACCACAAGATGCTGCTGGCAGGTCAGCTGCCGCCGACGATCGGCGGCGGCATTGGCCAGTCGCGCCTGTCCATGCTGCTGCTTGGCAAGGCGCACATCGGCGAGGTGCAGGCGTCCATCTGGGACGACGAGACGACCGCCGCCTGTGAACAGGCCGGCATCCTGCTGCTGTAAATTCGTTTCTATGCAAAGGCCCGGAGCCATCGGCTCCGGGCCTTTTGTCGTGTATTTTTGCGCACTTTGTCGAATTAAGATGTGAAACATAGCCGAATCCCCGCACAAAGATGCCGTGGTGTGTTATACTGCCCCACGCAAAGGAGGGCGGACGATGCAGTCGTTGTTTCAAAAATACAGGCACGCGCTCTGGTTTCTGCTCTTCGGTGCGCTGTCGGCTTTTTATTTCGTGTCGCAGCACCTCGGCCTGCGGTATCATGTTGTGCATTTGTCGCTGGATGACCGGCTTCCGTTTTGGCCGGCCTTCATCGTGTTTTATATCCTGTGGTATTTCTATGTGCCGGGCTGTATGCTCTGGGCGTGCTTTCGGGCCAAAGATGTGTTTTACCGGCAGGTGGCGGCGCTGTTTTCGGGTGCGTTTGTCTGTGCGGCCGTATTTGTGCTCTATCCGACGTGTGTGGATTTTCGCCCGAGCGCAGCGGGGCCCGGCATGTTTCGAGCGCTGTGCCGCCTGATCTATGCCAACGATGCGCCGGTCAACGTGTTTCCGAGCCTGCACTGCTATGAGGCGCTGGTCATGCATCTGGCGACGTTTCGCGTGCCGCCGCTGCGTGCGCACAAGCGGCTGCGTCTGGCGTCCGCTGTATTGGTCATTTTGATCTGCCTGTCCACGCTGCTGGTCAAGCAGCACTCGGTGGCCGATCTGGTCGCCGGGTGCACGCTGGCTGTGGTGATGTACTTGCTGACAGCCTGTATTTTCGACAAAAGGAGGGCACGCCATGATCATACGACCGTTTAATGCCGGCTTCTTTCTGCTGATGGCGGTGATGATCGGCGCAATCGTATTGCTTTGGGCGCTGCTGCGCGGCCGGTCGGAGCAACGGCGTGAGGCTGTACTGATTGCGCTGTGTGTGGTCAATATCATTGGCTTTTTTGTTTACAAGGGGTTTCTGTCCGGCGATGCGCAGTTTCTACAGGTATCCGGGCTGGACAAATTCAACTGGTTCAACGAGCTGCCGCTGCAGCTTTGTAATATCAATATGTTTCTGATCCCAATCGGCATCCTGACGCACCGGCGCTCCTTGCTCGGGTTTGCCTTTTTCGTCGCGCCGCTCGGTGCGCTCATGGCGCTTGTGTTTCCGGAGGCGGCATTTTCCGGCTATTCGCTGTGGACGCCGCGCATCTTCGGCTTTTATTTCACGCACATGCTTATCATCATTTGCGGCCTCAGCCTGGCCACACTTGGGTTTTACAGGCCACGGCCCAAAGACCTGCCGGGTATCGCGGGTACATTTCTGATGCTTGGCTTTGGTGCGCTGCTGGCCAATCTTTTGCTGCGGCACACGGTTTGCCCGCAGGCAAACTATTTCTTCGTTTTTGGTCAGGATGTGGATATTAGCATTCTGAATCTGTTTTGGAAATGGCTCCCTGTGCCGTTTTTGTATGAACTTCCGGCGCTTGCCATTCTCTTTGTCTATATGGGGCTGGTCTGCTTGGTGTTTTCCAAGCTGGATGCGCACCGTGCACGGCGGGCTGCTGCGGGATAAACGAAAAGCCTGACGCAAATTGCGTCAGGCTTTTTCAAGGTCATGGCAAAAATGCCGCCGCAGATATCCCTCCGCAGCGGCTACTGGAGCGGGATACGGGAATCGAACCCGCCTATCCTGCTTGGGAAGCAGGTGTTCTACCAATGAACTAATCCCACAGGTGCAATTATTATAGCACGGCCAAGTGTCGTTTTCAAGTGAAAAATGCAACATACCTTGACATTCTGCTGCGGGCAACCTATAATAGGCATTCGTGGCGTTTTACATTGTTTGCTGATACATTTAGGAGTGACGATATGCCGGAAGAAACCCTTCGTGAAAACAAAATGGGCACAATGCCCGAAAATAAGCTCCTGCTGTCGATGGCAGTCCCGATGATGATCTCCATGCTCGTGCAGGCGCTGTACAACATCGTGGACAGTATTTTTGTCTCGCGCATCTGTGAGGATGCGCTCACGGCGGTGTCGATGGCTTTTCCGTGGCAGAACATCGTCATCGCTATTGCCGTCGGCTTTGGCGTCGGCATCAACGCGCTGCTGTCGCGTGCGCTGGGCCAGAAAAACGCCGAGCGTGTCAACCAGGTCGCGATCAACGGCCTGCTGCTGGCGCTGCTGAGCTATCTGCTCGTGCTTGTCGCCGGTCTGCTCGGCATCCGCGCCTATATGCGCACGCAGACGGATATCGAGTCCATTGTCAATTACGGCATCACGTATCTGAACATCTGCATTCTGTGCTCGTTCGGCGTTTTTGTCGAGATCACCTTCGAGCGCTTCCTGCAGGCGACCGGCCGCACGGTCTATTCCATGATCACGCAGCTGACCGGCGCGATCACGAACATCATCCTCGACCCGATCCTGATCTTCGGTCTGCTCGGCTTCCCGAAGCTCGGCATCGCCGGCGCTGCCTGGGCAACGGTGATCGGTCAGTGCGTCGGCGCGGTCGTCGCCGTGACGCTCAACCACTTCAAAAATCCGGAGGTGCACCTGCGCCTGCGGCACATCCGGCCGAACGGCCGCCTCATGGGGGAGATCACGGCCATCAGCATCCCGTCGATCATCATGAGCTGCATCTCGTCGCTGACGTGCTTTGTCATGAACATGATCCTCATTGCGTATTCCTCCACGGCGGTCGCCGTGTTCGGTGTCTACTTCAAGCTCCAGAGCTTTGTGTTCATGCCGGTGTTCGGCCTCAATAACGGCATGGTGCCGATCATTGCCTACAACTACGGCGCGCAGAAGCCGGAGCGCATCCATAAGACGATCCGCCTCGGCATGGTCTACGCCGTCGCGATCATGGTGGTCGGTCTGCTCGTATTCCAGCTCATCCCGAAGGAACTGCTGCTGATGTTCGATGCGTCGGATGCCATGCTGGAGATCGGCGCGCCTGCACTGCGCATCATGAGCCTGGCGTTCGTGTTTGCCGGCATCGGCATCGCGTCCAGCTCGGCATGTCAGGCGTTCGGCTACAGCGTCTATAGTATGCTCATCTCCATCGCGCGCCAGATCGTGGTGCTCATTCCGGCGGCCTATCTGCTGTCGCTGACCGGTGTGCTGCGCAGCATCTGGTTCGCGTTCCCGATCGCGGAGATCGTCTCCCTGTTCCTCTCGCTGTTCTTTTTGCGCACCACGCTCAAAAAGACGGGCATGGCGATGCCAAAAACGAAATAAAGCTCCGTTCCGCAAAGGCGGCGCCGTATGGCGCCGCCTTTTTTCGTCGCGTTCCGCACCGGCCGAACCGGGCCTGCATAGAATAATGCGGGCCGAGTGCCCGATTTGAAAAGGAGGAACGACTGTGGACAAATGCAATTTCAAGCAGGGCCCGCTGCCGGAATGTGCGCCGCTGGCGCTGGCGCAGACGCCCATGCAGCAGTCCAGCGAGCCTGCGTATGATAAGCGTATGGCGCTCGCGCGCGGCACACTGTTCCCGGGGTTGGACCTGCCGTTTATGAACATGGTCAACAAGCCCGGCGACCTCAGCACGCCGCTGTGCGAGCTGATGGCGATGGACTTTGTCATCCGGGAGCTGAACCTGTATCTGGACACGCACCCGGACGATCGCGAGGCGTTCGAGACGCTGCAAAAGTGCATCCGCCTGAGTGCGGAGGGACGGAAGCGGTATGTGGAGCAATACGGCCCCATTTCGCTGCGGGATCTGGAAAGTTCGGATGTCTACGACTGGCTCAACGCGCCGTGGCCGTGGCAGCAGGAAGGAGAGGGGAAGTAAGCGATGTTTGTCTATGAAAAGAAACTGGAATACCCGATCCGCATCAAGAACTCCAACCCCGCGCTGGCAAAGTTCATCTGCTCGCAGTATGGCGGGCCGGACGGCGAGCTGGGCGCGTCCCTGCGCTATCTCAGCCAGCGCTATGCCATGCCGTACCCGGAGCTGTCGGCGATCCTAACGGACATTGGCACGGAGGAACTTGGTCATCTCGAGATGGTCGGAACGATCGTCTACCAGCTTACGCGCAGCATGACGCCGGAGCAGATCAAGCAGTCCGGTTATGATACGTACTTCGTCGATCACACGGCGGGCGTATTTCCGCAGTTTGCATCCGGCACGCCGTGGACGGCGGCGACGATCGGCGTGACGGGCGATGTGATCGCCGATCTGTCGGAGGACATGTCCGCCGAGCAGAAAGCACGCAAGACGTATGACAACATCCTGCGCCTGTGCGATGATCCGGACGTGACGGATGTGATCCGCTTCCTGCGCGAGCGCGAGGTCGTGCACTACCAGCGCTTTGGCGAAGCGCTGCGATTGGCCACGGAAAAGATGGATCAGAAGAATGTCTATATGACCAACCCGGCGTTTGACCGTTCCTGATTCCAAACGTGCGGCGGAGGCGGCGTATCAGAATGCAGCGCCCGGCAAATTGCCGGGCGCTGCCGTGTATTTGCACGAAAAAAACAACAGGCACCCGAAGGTGCCTGTTGTAAATTCGTTCAGATCAAATCACTTGATCGCGGTCCAGCGCTCGGTGATCGGGTGCTTGGCGTTGACAATGATGTTCTTGATCAGGCCGCTGCCAATGTCAGACAGGGTGGTGATGTTGATATCCCAGGTGTAGTCATGACCATTGGTGGCTTCCTGCACGGCAGCGTAGTACCAGGTGCCAGCCTTGACGTCGGGCCAGGTCTTCATCTGGCTGGCGACATTGGTAAAGCTATTGGCGTCCGGACGGCGGCCGATGAGGTTGTTGGTGATCTCAACGGCTTCTGCGCGGGACAGGAGCTTATTCGGGTTGGCGTTGCCGTTTTCATCGCCGGAGAGGATGCCCAGCTTGTAGAGCAGGGTGATGTAGTTGCTGGCCCAGTGACCGTTCAGATCCTTGAAGATGCTGCCGGAGATGGGTCTGCTGCTCTCGATGTTGAACAGCTGTGCAACGATGGTGCAGTACTCAGCGCGGGTGATCGGAGCGGCCGGGTTGAAGTTGCCGTTGTCGTCGCCGACGATGAGGCCGGCCTTGGCGCACAGGCTGATCTGCTCATAGGCCCAGTGGCCCTTCGGAACGTCGGGGAAGGTCTTGCCGCCGGACTTCTTGGCGAGGTTGGCCTTGGTCTGGTCGGTCATGAGGTTGACGATGATCTCGCAGATCTCATCACGACGGATGCTGCGGTTCGGGCCGAAGGTGCCGTCCGGATAGCCGTGCATGTAAGCAAAGTGATCCGTGGTGTTCAGGCCGATCTTGAAAGCGGGCCAAACGGTGATAACGTCCACATCGGGCAGCTTGCCAACGGACCAGTTGGCAGCGATGGTGGACTTGTAGTTGATGCCGGTCGTTGGATCGGTCCAGGTAGCGCTGGTGGAGTAAACATGGAATCTGCTGTCCTTGGTGAAGATAACAGCGCCATAAGTAGCGGACTTGGACTCGATGACGTTGTTGTTCTGGTCATAGATCGCGACCTGAGCGCCCTTCGCGGGACGGCCCAGCGGGGTCTTGACGATGACAACATAGTTCGGGAGATTGTTGAAGAGGTTCTTAATGACATCGCCAACAACGCCCTCGATTTCGGGAGACTGCGTCAGGGTAGCAGCGTCTTCCACTTCTGCGACGTCTTCATCGGCAGCAAAAGCCATGACCGGCAGCAGGCTGACGACCATAACCAGAGCGAGAAGCACGCAGAGCAGTTTGCGGGACTTTTTCATTGTTTCCACTCCTTTGATAAATGTACATAAGCGCCGCGGTGGGGAGATGTCGGGTAGCACATACTACCCCACGTTCACTTATGCGCATAGTATAACACTGCCTGCCCCGAAAAGTCAAGCTATGGAAGCATTGTGCACAAACGCCGTAAACGCAAAGATCTGCAAATTCGCGACCGATAACGGCACCGTTCGCGGCTGCGCCCCCAAACGGCTGCCGCATACCCGTGAATCCTGCGCACGATCGTTGCGTAACGCGTGCATGGTCAAATATCGCATCCGGTGTTCATTAAAAATTTTGTTTGCGCAAAAAGAAAATAAATTTTCCTATTGACATGCTTGGTAAAGCACGATATAATCCTATTAACATATAGAGAAGGTAGGCAATGAAAATGCAAAACCGCATTTCCGGCCGCTTGTGCATCTGCTGGCACTGTTGCGGCGGCTGAGCGCACGCAAGTCCATTACGAGTCAAACATACATATAAATATATTACGATACATAAATGGAGGAACATCTCATGAGCAAGATCTATACATCCGCTGACCAGCTGATCGGTAAAACGCCCCTTCTGGAGCTGACGCATATTGAAAAAGAGCAGCAGCTCGAAGCCCGTATTCTGGCAAAGCTCGAGTACTTCAACCCGGCCGGCTCCGTAAAAGACCGTGTGGCGCTGGCCATGATCCAGGACGCGGAGCAGCGCGGCGTGCTCAAGCCGAACTCCGTCATCATCGAGCCCACCTCCGGCAACACCGGCATCGGTCTGGCGTCCGTCGCCGCGGCCAGAGGCTACCGCATCATCATCGTCATGCCGGAGACCATGAGCGTCGAGCGCCGCCAGATCATGAAGGCCTATGGCGCGGAGCTCGTCCTCACGGACGGCGCACAGGGCATGAAGGGCGCGATCGCGAAGGCCAACGAGCTGGCCACGCAGATCCCGGACAGCTTTGTCCCCGGCCAGTTCGTCAACCCGGCCAACCCGGCGATCCACCGCACGACGACCGGCCCGGAGATCTGGCAGGATACGGACGGCAATGTGGACATCTTCGTCGCGGGTGTCGGCACCGGCGGCACCGTGACGGGCGTCGGCGAGTACCTGAAGTCCCAGTGCCCGAAGGTCAAGGTCGTGGCCGTCGAGCCGGCGACCTCTCCGGTCCTGAGCGAGGGCCATGGCGGCCCGCATAAGATCCAGGGCATCGGCGCGGGCTTTGTGCCGGACGTGCTCAATACGAAGGTCTATGACGAGATCATCCCGGTCAGCAACGAGGACGCGTTCGCGACCGGCCGCCTGATCGGTCATAAGGAAGGCGTGCTGGTCGGCATTTCCTCCGGCGCTGCCGTCTGGGCGGCGATCGAGCTGGCCAAGCGCCCGGAGAACAAGGGCAAGACCATCGTTGCGCTCCTGCCGGACACCGGCGACCGCTATCTGTCGACGCCGCTGTTTGCAGACTGAGTGCAGGCAAGCGTTCGTTCTTCTTTCACATGCGACGGGAGACACCGCAGGGTGTCTCCCGTTGTGCGTTCAGCGGCAGCGCATGGCCAGGCCGCAGAACATATCGTCGGCCATCCGCAGCGCCTCGGTCTCGATCTGGTCGAACATGCGGATGTCGGCCGCATAGTCGCTCTGTAGGCGCAGCGTCGCTTCTTTTTCCGTCATTTCCAGATGGCTGTAGAAAAATTCGCGCCATTTTTCTTCGTTCCAGCAGGCGTTGATGCCGGCGAGGAACGCACTGATGGTGCCGGCGGGCGTCATCGGCTTTGGCGGTCTCGTGGTTTTTCAGGTCGGTCACGAGCTCGCCGCCGATCTCCGGGTGCTCCGTGAGCAGGTCGCCGAACTGTCCGGCCGTGTGCGCGCGTATTTTTGGCGGTTCTTTTGCGCAGCAAAGGCAAAAAGGGATGCAATTTTGCGCCCGATGCGCTATAATGGATGCAATTATTCAGCAAGAGGGATCATTATGCGAATCGTTGTCAAAGTCGGCACTTCCACACTGGCGCACGCCACCGGGCGGCTGAACATTCAGCGCATGGAGCGGTTGTGCAAAGTGCTCAGTGACCTGAAAAATGCAGGTCATGAGATCATCCTTGTCTCGTCCGGCGCCATCGGCATGGGCGTCGGCAAGCTCAATCTGCCCGGACGTCCGGCGGATATGCCGGGCAAGCAGGCGGCCGCCGCCGTCGGCCAGTGCGAGCTGATGTATTTTTATGATAAGCTCTTCACAGAGTATAATCACATCGTAGCGCAGCTGCTGCTGACCGGCGAGGACATCCACAGTGAGCAGCGCAGCCGCAACGTGCGCAACACGCTCTCGCGCCTGCTGGAGCTGGGGGCGCTGCCGGTCATCAACGAAAACGACGCCGTGGCGACGGACGAGATCGGCGTGGACAACACCATCGGCGAGAACGACAGCCTCTCGGCCATCGTGGCCGCCGCCATCGGTGCGGATCTGTTGATCCTGCTCTCGGACATCGACGGCCTGTATGACAGTGACCCGCGCCGAAATCCGGACGCGCAGCTCATCGAGACGGTGCCGGTCATTGACGCGCACATACTCTCGCTCGCCGGGGACAAGGGCTCCGCGCTCGCCACCGGCGGCATGGTCACGAAGCTGCACGCCGCGCAGATCGCAACGGCGGCCGGCTGTGAGATGGTCATTGCCAACGGCGAAAAACCCGAGGTGCTCTATGACATCGTGGACGGCAGACGCGCCGGCACCCGATTTCTGATACCACATTCCTGAGGAGGGACTACTATGACGACTATGGAGATTCTCAAGCGGACGAAGGCCGCGTGGCCCAGCATCTGCAACGCCTCTGCCGAGGACAAAAACCGCATTCTGTCCGCCATGGCCGACAGCCTGCAGGCGGGGAGCGATGCCATCCTGCGCTGCAATGCCGAGGACATGGACGCTGCGCGCGGCCATATCTCGGACGTCATGCTCGACCGGCTCTATCTGGACCGGAGCCGCATCGACGCCATGGCCGACGGCATCCGCGCGACCGTGGCGCTGCCGGACCACACGGGGCGTATCCTCGCGCAGATCGACCACCCCAACGGCATGAAGATCTATAAAAAGCAGGTGCCGCTCGGTCTGGTCGCTATTATCTATGAGAGCCGCCCGAACGTCACGTCCGACGCGGCCGCACTCGCCATCAAGAGCGGCAACGTCTGCATGCTCCGCAGCGGCAAGGAGGCCTTCCACACGGCTAAGGCTATCGTGGCCGCGCTCAAGCAGGGCATCGCGTCTGCTGGCGGCGATCCGGACATCGTTAACATCGTTGAGGATACCAGCCATCAGAGCGCCACGGAGATCATGCAGGCCAAGGGCCTTGTCGACCTGCTCATCCCGCGCGGCGGGGCCGGGCTCATCCGCGCCTGCGTGCAGAATGCTACCGTGCCCTGCATCGAGACCGGCACCGGCATCTGCCATGTCTATGTGGACGAATATGCCGACCTTGACAAGGCCGTGCGCATCATTGAAAACGCCAAGACCAGCCGCCCCTCGGTCTGCAACGCCGAGGAGGTCTGCCTTGTGCACCGGGCGGTCGCGGCCAAATTCCTGCCCATGCTCCAAAAGGCGCTGGTCGATGACCGCGCGGCGAAGGGCCTCACGCCGGTCGAGCTGCGGCTCGATGCGGCCGCGGCGCAGATCATCGACGGCACGCCTGCGTCCGACAAGGACTTTGACACGGAGTATCTGGACTATATCCTCGCCGTCGGCGTGGTCGACAGTCTGGACGCAGCCATCGCGCATGTGCTCGCGCACTCGACGCACCACAGCGACGCCATCGTCACCGAGGACGCCGCAAGCGCCGAGCGCTTCATCAACGGCACGGACAGCGCGGCGACGTATGTCAACGTCTCCACCCGCTTTACCGACGGCGGCGAGTTCGGCCTCGGCTGCGAGATGGGCATCTCCACGCAGAAGCTCCACGCCCGCGGCCCCATGGGGCTCGACGAGCTGAGTACCTATAAATATATTATCCGCGGCGACGGACAGATCCGCTGAGGAGGGAAGTGCTATGATGAAGTATGAAGCCGGTTTTATCGGCGCCGGGAATATGGGCGGCGCGCTGGCGTCTGCCGCGGCCCGGCAGGTCACGGGCGAGCAGGTAGCCGTTGCCTGCAGCGGCCCCGCGCGCAGCGCGGCGGCGGCCGAGCGGCTGGGCTGTCAGGCGGCCGCGCCGGAGGAGATCCTCAGCAGCAGCAAATTCGTGTTTCTCGGTGTCAAGCCGCAGATGATCGACGGTGTTGTGCAGTCGCTGGCGGCGCCCATCGCAGCGTCGGCGAGCATCTTCGTGTCCATGCTCGCCGGTGTGCAGCTCGAGCGGCTCACGCGCCTGCTCGGCGCGGATAAGAAGATCATCCGCATCCTGCCGAACACCGCCTGCGCCGTGGGGAAGGGCGTTGTGCTCTACTGCGCGAACGGAAATGTCACGGAAGCCGATCTCGCGGCATTTCGGTCGCTCATGGCGGATGCGGGCATTGTCGACCCCATTTCCGAGGGGCTGATCGATGCCGGCTGCGCCATCACCGGCTGCGGCCCCGCGTTTGCGTATATGTTCATCGAGGCGCTGGCCGACGGCGGCGTCAAGTGCGGTCTGCCGCGCGCGAAAGCCATCCGCTATGCGGCGCAGATGCTCTCCGGCAGCGCGGAGATGGTGCTGCAGTCTGGCAAACACCCGGAGCAGCTCAAGGACGATGTCTGCAGCCCCGGCGGCAGCACGATCGCCGGCGTGGACGCGCTTGAACAGCACGGTTTTCGCGGCGGCTGCATTGCGGCCGTGGACGCCGCGTTTGAAAAGACCCGTCAGCTCGGGTAATCACGGAAAATTGCCCGGCACATGGAAGTGCCGGGCAATTTTACACCGTATATGCTGCGGATCATTTTATGATCATTGGATTGACGGCATTTTTTCGCTCTGGTATACTCTTGCTCAGAGAATTCCGAGGCGGGACGGTATCGGTTCCCGACCTTCGGCGAAAGGAGAAACATATGAAAAAGCGGATATTCAGCTTCCTTCTGGCTGTGCTCATGCTCGCTGCGCTGCTGCCGACGGCGGCGTTCGCGGACGAGAGCACGCGCAAGGCCGTCCCGGTCACGGGCGGTAATATTTATGTGGATATGGAAAAGGGCGAAGTCGTGGACTGCGATGATACTGTCACGGAGATGATCGTCCCGGAGCAGGTCGATGGCGTTACGATCCAGGCGATCAGCGACAGAGCGTTCCAAGAGCGCAAGAATCTGAAGCGTGTCACGCTTCCGGGCACACTGCAGTCTGTTGGATCCTACACATTTTATAAATGTACCAGACTCAAAGAGGTCACGATTGGTGACGGTGTTCCGTCGGTTGAAAACCATGCTTTTTCCGACTGCAGCAACTTGGAGCGCGTACGTTTGCCGAAAGATATGACGATGATCAGTCAATTTACTTTTTATCATTGCGAAAGATTGAAAGAGGTGAACATTCCGGAGAACGTGACATGGATTGGCAAGAGCGCGTTTTCTGGCTGTTCTTCGCTCAAGAGCATCACGTTCCCGGACAAACTGGAGACGATCGAGCCGTATGCTTTTTTGGACTGCACGTCGCTGCAGGCAATCGAGATCCCGGACAGTGTTATCAGTATCGGCAACGTTGCATTTGAAAACTGCAAAAATGCGCAGACATTGACATTGGGCAATTCGCTGACAGAGCTTGGCGCCGGGGCGTTTTCCGGCTGTGAGAGCCTGACGCGCGTTGTCTATCCGGCCTCTCTGAAGGCGGTCGGTGGCATGAGCGGCTGTAAGAATCTTACCGAAGTCGTGATCCCGGATACGGCGACGGAGATCATGCAGGCGGCTTTCTCCGGCTGCACGCAGCTGCAGGAACTCAAATTGCCCTCCAGCGTAAAAACGATTGGTAGTTATGCTTTTGCTAGCAGCGGTATTCAGGAGCTGACGATTCCGGACGGCGTCGAAATATTGGAAAAAGCTGTTATGCAAAGCTGCGCGAATCTGCAGCGTGTCTCGCTTCCGGACAGCATAACGGAGATCGGTGATTCTGCATTTGCCGCATGCAACGCTCTGAAAACGATCAAGCTGCCGAGTAGCCTGAAAACAATTGGATACGGCGCGTTTATGCTCTCTGGCCTGACAGAGCTGACGATTCCGGACGGTGTTACGGCTCTGCCGGATGGTTTGTTTTACCGCTGTAAGAATCTTACGAGCGTAACGATCCCGGGTACTGTAAAGCAGATTAAAAGTAATGACTTTTTCGAGTGCACAGCGTTGACTTCTATCGTTATTCCGGAGGGAGTCGAATGGATTAGTCAGGACGCCTTTTTGAACTGTACCGCATTGGAGACGGTCTGGCTTCCGCTTTCCCTGAAAGCGATTGAAGGGAGCGCGTTCTCTTTCTGCACGAATCTGAAGACAGTGGAATATGCCGGTTCTCAGGACGACTGGGATCAGGTTGCCTTTGATAAATTCAGGAATGAGTCGCTGGTGAATGCGCAGATGCATTTTGCCAACCTGCTCACGGCTGACAAGTTTTCGGACGTGTCCCACAACTGGGCCTATGACGGCATTAATTATTGCTACACGCACCGCCTCATGCGGGGCATTGACGGTGAACGGTTTGCGCCGAAGGCGACGACAACGCGCGCGCAGATTGTACAGATCCTCTATAATCTGCAGGGTGAGCCGGAAGTTTCAGGTCCTATGCCGTTTGATGATGTCTTCAACCACTGGGCGGAGAAGCCGATTCTCTGGGCCTATCAGACCGGCGTAGTTGCCGGCACGTCCGACACGACATTCGACCCGGATAAGCCGGTCACGCGCGAGCAGATTGCGGTCATCCTCATGGGCTATGTCGATCGGATTCTCAAGCTGGAGCATACCTGGGAACCGGCAGATTTGAGCGGCTATCCGGATGCAGGCAGTGTTTCTGGCTGGGCAAAGGACGCACTGGCCGATGCCGTGGCACTGGGTCTGATCTCCGGTGCAAGCAACGGCGGCCAGACATATCTCGATCCGCAGGGCGGCGCGTCCCGGGAGCAGGTCGCAACAATCCTGATGGAGTTTTGCAAAAACGTTATGAACAAGCAGTGATATGCTTCCCCATGCAAACCGGGCAGAGCCGCAAAAGCGGTTCTGCCCGGTTTGTCTGCTGTGTGCGGTCAACTATTTGCCGCGCCTGCGATGTAGCACTCCTCGGCTTCCTGCTGCGCATGGATCAGCAGCAGCCTTGCCTCCTCGTAGTCGTGGGTGTTGATGTGTTCCACGGCGTCGCTCAGCGTGTTGAAGAGGGTGAAGTACAGTTTCTTGAAGTCCATGGTGATCTCCTTTTTGTTCTGCGTATTTGCAGGTTCCGGCGCGTCTTCCGGTTGCTGCGATGCGCAGTTTAACACTGAATGGAGTAGAAACGTGTCGAACGCTGTAGATGCCGAAAAAACTTCATAAAATTCAAATTTTTTGTCAGGTATGGGACAATCTTTGTGCCAAGCGACGAAAAGCAAGTGCCCGCACTCCATAAAGGAGCGCGGGCACGGATTGTTTATAGCAGCTTGATCAGGATCGTGACGGCACCCAGCAGGATCAGCACGACACCGACAATACGATTCAGGCGCCGGATCTCACAGCGGTTGGCGAATTTTGCGGAGACGACCGCGCCCAACAGGCACGAAGCCACGACGATCGCCATAGGCAGCGGAAAGAGCTGTGCGCCCAGCGAGATGTGGCTGACGGCGCCGGTCAGCGCGACGAGCGTCATAATCATCGTGCTGGTGCCGACGGCGACTTTCAGGTTGTAGCCGAGCACCAGCGTGAAGACCGTCAGCATCAGGATGCCGCCGCCGCTGCCGGTAAAGCCGCACACCCAGCCGATGCCGCAGCCAAGCACCATGGCAAGCACAGTCTTGCCGGAGGATGGCCCGGATGCAGCTCCGGCGTCGTGCCCGCCGGTGATCGGTTTGAGCAGAAACTTGAAGCCGAGAAAGACCGTCGTGAGCATGGAGATATAGCCGAGGCCGTCCGGCGACTGCTGGCTGAAGAGATAGCCGCAGTAGCTGCCGACGATCGTGCCCAGAAAAGCCGTGACCGTGACAAGACTGCCGCGCTTGAGGTCAATGTTTTTGTTTTTATAATATGTGTATGCCGAGAGCAGGCTTGCCAGCACGTCGGAGGCCAGTGCGACGGTCACGGCGTCATAGCTGGCCCAGCCGCAGAGACTGACAAGCACGGGCGTGATGACGACGGCGGCGGACAGGCCGGCCAGACCGGTCACAACGCCGGCGCCGAGTCCGGCCAGGATGTAAAGGATGCATTGCGCGATGTTCATGGGATCACCTGATGTCGTTTTTTCGTTTCTGAGCCACTTATTATAGGCGCTGCATGAAAATCGTCAAGTCCCTGCGCGCGGAGTTTACAAACTGTACAGAATTGTGGGGGGAGGGGAGAAACGAAAAAATCCGCCGAAGCATTTCGCTTCGGCGGATTTTGGTCCGAGTGAGAAGATTCGAACTTCCGGCCTCTTGAACCCCATTCATACGAAAATGCAGTGTTTTCAATGCTT
>CAKTNQ010000012.1:0-44178 GCA_934589185.1 uncultured Oscillospiraceae bacterium
GCCGAAGTATACGATTGGATCCAGTGCATCATCTTTGCGCTGGTGTTCTGCGTGCTGCTGTTTGTGTTTGCGGTGCGTATGGTCAATGTCGTCGGTCACTCCATGGTGCCGACGCTCGAGCAGAGTGATAAGGTCGTCATCTCCAACCTGTTCTATCATCCGAAGCAGGGGGACATCGTCGTCCTGCGCAAGCAGACGCTTATGGAAGAGCCCATCGTCAAGCGCATCATCGCGACGGAGGGACAGACTGTGGACATCGACTTTGACGACGGCGTGGTCTACGTCGACGGTAAGGCGCTCGACGAGCCCTATGTCAATGAGCCCGTGCACGACCGGGAGAATTTCGAGGGCAAGATCACAGTGCCGGAGGGCTGCGTGTTCGTCATGGGCGATAACCGCAACGCCTCCACCGACAGCCGCGACGCGCGTCTCGGCTGCGTCGATGAGCGCTATATCATGGGCCGGGTGTACTTCACGCTCTTCCCGGTCAAGAACATCGGAGTTGTGAAATAACATGGCGCAGGACTTTGAAAAGCTGAATATCCAGTGGTTTCCGGGCCATATGACGAAGGCCCAGCGCATGATTGAGGAGCACATGAAGCAGGTCGATGCCGTGTGCGAAATTCTCGACGCGCGCATCCCGCTGGCGAGCCGCAACCCGGACATTGACCGTCTCGCGGGCGACAAGCCCCGCATCGTCGTGCTCAACCGCACCGATCTCGCCGACCCGAAGGCGACGGCGCGGTGGCGCGCAGCCTTTCAGCGGCAGGGCATGACCGTGCTCGAGACCGACAGCCGCAGCGGCAAGGGCGTCAATGGCTTTGCCGGCGCGGTGCGCACAGCGCTGCGCGACAAGATCGAGGCGTATGCCGCCAAGGGGCAGGTCGGCCGGCCGATGCGCGTCATGGTGCTGGGCATCCCGAACGTGGGCAAGTCCACATTTATCAATAAAGTGGCGCGGCGCAAGGCGGCCGCCGCCGGTGACCGGCCGGGCGTCACGCGCGGCAAGCAGTGGATCACGGTCGATCAGGGCCTCGAGCTGCTGGACACGCCGGGCATCCTCTGGCCGCGGTTCGATAGTCAGGAGGTCGGTGAGCTGCTGGCCATCACCGGCGCGATCAAGGCCGAGGTGCTCGACCGCGAGACGCTTGCGGCCAACTTCATGCTCCGGCTCGCAAAGTTTTATCCCGACGCGGTGGAGCAGCGCTACAAGTTCCGTCCGGACCCGGCCTGTAACGGTTTCGAGCTGCTGGAGCAGGCGGCGAAAAAGCGCGGCTTTCTCATCTCCGGCGGAGAATATGACCTTGAGCGGATGGCGGGCGTGCTGCTCGATGAGTACCGCGGCGGCAAGCTCGGCCGCATCACGCTCGAGATGCCGGAGGCGGACGTATGACGCAGGTCGATCTGTGGACATTGGAAAATGAGCTCCGCACGCCGGACACCGATCCGCTGTGCGGCGTGGACGAGGCCGGGCGCGGCCCGCTGGCAGGGCCTGTGTGCGCGGCGGCGGTGATGCTGCCGCCGGGATGGGAGATCCCGGGCCTGAACGACTCGAAAAAACTCTCGGAGAAAAAGCGCGAGGCGCTCTATGATACCATCATCGCGCAGGCGCTGAGCTGCGGTATCGCATTTGCGACCGTGGAGGAGATCGAGGAGCACAACATCCTCGGCGCGACGTTTCTGGCCATGAACCGGGCCATCGCGCAGCTCTCCCCGCAGCCGGCGCTCGCGCTCATCGACGGCAACCGGAACACCGGCATCGCAGTGCAGAGCCGCTGCATCGTCGGCGGCGACGGCAAGTGTGCCGACATCGCGGCGGCCTCCGTGCTCGCAAAGGTCACGCGTGACCGCTACATGCGCCGGATGGCGGAGACCTATCCGCAGTATGGTTTTGAAAAACACAAGGGCTACGGCACGGCGGCGCACTATGCGGCCATCCGGGCGCATGGGCCATGCCCCATCCACCGGCCGTCGTTCCTGAAGAAGATGCACTGATATGGCCGGTGCAGTCAAGGGAACGAAGGGCGCCTGGGGTGAGGACTGTGCGGCGGCGTACCTGCGCCGGCACGGTTACCGCATTCTCGCGCGCAACTACAGCTGCCGCTTTGGCGAGATCGATATCATCGCGGCCGACCGGCACTACGTCGTGTTCGTGGAGGTGAAGCTGCGTGCGTCCGACCGGTTCGTGCGCGCGGGCGCGTATGTCACCCCGGCCAAGCAGGCGCGCATCCGCACGGCGGCGTCGCTCTGGCTGGCGGAGCACGAGACGGAGCTGCAGCCGCGCTTTGACGTGATCGAAATTTACGGCGATACGGACACCCCGCACCGCCAACGCAGGATCAATCAGATCGAAAATGCTTTTGAATAATGAGGGACCAGATATGAACTACTACAGCACAAGAGATCATCAGCATATCGTTTCCGCCGCGCAGGCGATCGCCTGCGGCCTCGCGCCGGACGGCGGCCTGTTCGTGCCGGAGGCGCTGCCGGAGGTGTCCGCGCAGCAGCTTCAGGCGCTGCGCGGCATGACCTACCAGCAGCGCGCCGTGACGATCATGCGCCCGTTTCTGAGCGAGTTCACGGACGCCGAGCTTGCGCGCTTCGCTGCCGCGGCCTACGGCAGCCAATTTGACGACCCGGCCGTTGCGCCGGTGCACCGGCTCGACGACACCACCGCGTTTCTCGAGCTCTGGCACGGGCCGACGTGCGCGTTCAAGGACATGGCGCTGCAGATCCTGCCGTACCTGCTCACGGCGAGCCTGAAAAAGTGCGGCGAGCAGCGGCAGGTGTGCATCCTCGTCGCCACCTCGGGCGACACCGGCAAGGCGGCCCTGCAGGGCTTTGCCGATGTGCCGGGCACGAAGATTCTCGTGTTCTATCCCTACAGCGGCGTGTCGGAGATCCAGCGCCTGCAGATGGTCACGCAGACGGGCGATAACGTCGCGGTCAGCGCTGTGCGCGGCAACTTTGACGACGCGCAGACCGGTGTCAAGCAGATCTTTGGTGACAAGGCGTTTGCTGCCGAGCTCTCGCAGCGCGGCTGGTTCCTGTCCTCGGCCAACTCCATCAACTGGGGCCGCCTGCTGCCGCAGATCGTCTATTATTTCTCGGCGTACTGCGACGCCGTCACCGGTGGTATGATCGCCATGGGCGACAAACTCAACTTCGTTGTGCCGACCGGCAACTTCGGCGACATTCTCGCCGGCTGGTATGCCAAGGAGATGGGCCTGCCGGTGGGCAAGCTCGTCTGTGCGTCGAACGCGAACAACGTGCTCACGGATTTCATCCGCACGGGTACCTATAATAAGAACCGCCCGTTCCACACGACGGCGTCGCCGTCGATGGACATTCTCGTGTCGAGCAATCTGGAGCGTCTGCTCTATGCCCTCTGCGGCAGCGACACGGAGGTCGCGGGCTATATGCAGCAGCTGCGCGAGCAGGGGAGCTACACGGTCTCCGACGCGCTCAAGGCGAAGATCCAGGCGACGTTTGCCGGAGGCTTCTGCAACGATATCCAGACGCGCGAGAAGATCGGCCATGCCTGGCGCGATCACCGCTATCTGATCGACACGCACACGGCAGTCGCCTATCATGTGCTCGATGATTACCGCAGCGAGACCGGCGACACGACGCCGGCTGTCGTCGTGTCCACGGCCAGCCCCTTCAAGTTCTGCGACCAGGTGCTGCGCGGCATCGGCGGCACGGCCGACGCCTTCGGCCCGGAGCTGATCCGCCGCCTGTCGTGCGAGACACAGATCGATGCGCCCGCGCCGCTGACCGGTCTGGACGCGCGCCCGGTGCGCTTCGGCGGCTGCGTGGACAAGGCGCAGATGCTGCATACGGTGGACGAATTCCTGAAATAATATGTAACGGACGGGGAGACCCGTCCGCCGGGTCAGAACGCCGCGTTGCCCTTCTTGGTGAAGGTGCTGCAGAACGTCTCGTCCTTGCAGGTGCAGGTGCCCTGGGTGTTTTTGACCTGAATGTGGTCAGCGTGGCAGCGCTTGCCGTCCGCATTGTAGGCGCAGTTGCTCACGTCGCACGCCACGTTGTACTCGCAGCAGTCGTTGATATGATCGCTCATGGTTTCTGCCTCCAGATCAGATTCCGGCATCCGCCGGTCGAATCTATTGTGTGCAGCCGGGCGCGGAATATACGGAGGAACGCAAATGGCATTGTATGCAATCGGCGACCTGCATCTGTCGCTGGGCGCAGATAAGCCCATGGACGTATTTGGCGGACCGTGGGAAAATTATGTAGAAAAAATCAAACTTGGTTTTTCGTCCCTGCACGACGACGATGTCTGCGTGCTCTGCGGTGATCTTGCCTGGGGCATGACCATGGAGCAGGCGCTGCCGGACTTTCAGTTCATCGAGGCTTTGCCCGGGAAAAAGATCCTGCTCAAGGGCAATCACGATTTCTGGTGGAGCACTGCCAAAAAGGCCTACAGCTTTTTTGAAGCGCACGACATGCACACCATGGACATTCTCAATAATAACTGCTACTTCTACGGCGATTATGCCATCTGCGGTACGCGCGGTTGGTTTTATGAGGAGGCCAAAGGCGAGGCGCACGACCGGAAGATCATGCTGCGCGAGGTCGGCCGTTTGGAGACATCGCTCAAGGCGGCGGGGGAAAGGACGAAGCTCGTCTTTCTGCACTACCCGCCGAAGTATCTCGGCTACGAGTGCCCGGAGATTTTGGACCTGCTCGATGCGTATCATGTGCCGCTGTGCTGCTATGGCCACATCCACAGCCGCGGCTGCCGCAGCGCCTTTCAGGGTATGTATCATGACACGGAGTTCCGGCTGCTGTCGGCGGATTACATTTCGTTTTGTCCGCGCAGGATCCTTCCGTGAAACAGGTGTTGATTTTGGAGGATGAATCTGTTATAGTATTTAGGCATGTTCTTTTCATGACAAATTTCACGTAAACAATGCACCCGGCGATAAATGATTAGAGGAGGAAACCCAATGAACATCCAGAACATCGAAAAGAAAGAGAAAAACATGGCGACCTTTGAAGTGAAGGTCCCGGCCGATGTCTTTGACAACGCGGTCAACGAAGTATATAAAAAGAACAAGAACCATCTCTATGTGGCCGGTTTCCGCAAGGGCAAGGCTCCGCGCGCCGTCATCGAGGGCATGTACGGCAAGGAAGTGTTCTACCCCGACGCCATCGAGGCGCTGGCGGAGGACGCGTTCGAGGCCGGCCGTGCCGACTGCGGCTTTGAGTGCGTCGGTGCGCCGAGCCTGATCGACCAGAAGGTCACCGAGGACAAAGAGCTGATCTACACCTTTGAGGTCGGCATGTATCCGGAAGTGGAGCTCGGTCAGTACAAGGGCCTCGAGGTTCCGCAGAACCACGAAGCGTTTGACGAGAGCAAGGTCGACGAAGAGATGCATAACGTCCAGAAGCGCAACGCCCGCCTGATCGATGTCGAGCGCGAGGCGCAGATGGGCGACCATGTCACGATCGACTTTGCCGGCTTCATCGACGGCGAGCAGTTTGACGGCGGCACGGCCGAGGACTATGATCTCGAGCTTGGCTCCAATACGTTCGTGCCCGGCTTCGAGGAGCAGATCGTCGGCATGAAGGCCGGCGACGAGCGCGACGTCGTCGTCACCTTCCCCGAGAACTACGTTGAGGCGCTGGCCGGCAAAGAGGCCACCTTCAAAGTCACCGTCAAGAGCGTCAAGGAGCCCGAGCTTCCGGAGCTGGACGACGAGCTGGCCAAGGACATCTCGGACTACGAGACCATCGCGGAGTACCGCGACCACGTCCGTGAGGATCTGGAGAAGGAATTCACCGAGCAGCAGGAGTCCGACTACGCGACCCGCCTCATGAAGGCCGCTGTTGACAACATGACCGTCGAGATCCCCGAGCCCATGATCCTGGCCAAGCTCGACGAGCAGCTGCGCAACTACATCTCCACCATGGGCATCAGCCCCGAGCTCACCCGTGAGCAGGTGCTTGCCTCCATGGGCCTGGACGAAAAGACCTTCCAGGAGATCATGCGTCCGCAGGCCGTGTTTGAGCTGCAGACCGATCTGCTGCTTGACGCGATCGTCAAGGCCGAGAACATTGAGCTCGACGACGGCGAACTCGACGAGACCTACAACAAGATGGCCGAAGAGTACAAGATGGAAGTCGACAAGATCAAGCAGTATGTCGACGAGAAGATCATCGTTCTGGATATGAAGCGCCGCAAGGCTGCTCAGCTCATCCGCGACACCGCGGTGGACAAAGAGCCCGAGGCCAAGGAAGAAGCCGCCGAGACCAAGGAAGAGGCAGCCGAGTAATTCCCCGAAAGCTGTTTGGATTCCGGGCAGAACGGTTATGCTCTCTTGGATAAGCGAAACATCGAAAGGAGCGTACCATGAGTTTAGTACCGTACGTTGTCGAGCAGACCTCCCGCGGGGAGCGCTCGTACGACATTTTTTCCCGCCTGCTCAATGACCGCATCATCATGCTGTCCGAGGAGGTCAATGATACCACAGCCAGCCTGATCGTGGCGCAGCTGCTGTATCTCGAAGCACAGGATCCCGATAAGGACATCCAGTTTTATATCAACAGCCCCGGCGGCAGCGTGACCGCAGGCCTCGCCATCTATGACACCATGCAGTACATTAAGGCGGATGTTTCCACCATTTGTGTCGGTCTGGCTGCATCGATGGGCGCGTTCCTGCTCTCGTCCGGCGCCAAGGGCAAGCGTTTGGCCCTGCCGAATTCGGAGATCATGATCCATCAGCCCTCCGGCGGCAGCCAGGGTCAGTGCACGGACATTCAGATCCAGGCACGGCAGATCCTGCGCATCAAGGATCGCCTCAATCACATCCTCGCAGAGAACACCGGCAAGCCGGTCGAGACGATCGCCGAGGATTGCGAGCGCGATAACTTCATGACCGCGGAGGAAGCACAGGCCTACGGTCTGGTGGACAAGGTCATCTATAAGCGATAATCTGTCAGGGGAGGGAACCGCCGTTCCCTCCCTGTTTCAAATGTAGAAAATGTGAGGTTTTTATGGCCAGAAATGACGAGAAAAAGAGCGTGCGCTGCTCTTTTTGCGGCAAGCCGCAGTCGCTGGTAAACCGGCTTGTTGCCGGTAACGGCGTCTATATCTGCGATGAGTGCGTGCGCCTGTGCATGAGCATCATCGACGAGGGCTATCAGCCCGAGAGCGTCTCCACGGCGCAGGTCACCCTCCGGCGCGACCAGCTGCCGAAGCCGGCCGAGATGCGCGCCACGCTCGACGACTATATAATCGGCCAGGACCGTGCCAAGGTGGTGCTGTCCGTGGCGGTGTACAACCACTATAAACGCATCCTGCGCGGCGATCAGGACAATGATGTCGAGCTGCAGAAGAGCAACGTCCTGCTCATCGGCCCGACCGGCAGCGGCAAGACGCTCTTTGCCCAGACGCTGGCCAAGATGCTCGACGTGCCGTTTGCCATTGCGGATGCGACCACGCTCACCGAGGCCGGCTATGTCGGTGAGGATGTGGAGAACATCCTGCTCAAGCTGCTGCAGGCGGCAGACTTTGATGTTGAGCGCGCGCAGCGCGGCATTATTTATATCGACGAGATCGACAAGATCGCCCGCAAGAGCGAGAACACGTCCATCACGCGCGACGTCTCCGGCGAGGGCGTGCAGCAGGCGCTGCTCAAGCTGCTTGAGGGCACGGTCGCAAACGTCCCGCCGCAGGGCGGACGCAAGCACCCGCAGCAGGAGTTTATTCAGGTCGATACGACGAACATCCTCTTCATCTGCGGCGGTGCGTTTGACGGTGTGGATAAGATCATCGAGCGCCGCATGGACAAAAAGTCCATGGGCTTCGGCGCCGAGATCCAGAGCGCCAAGGAGCGCAACCTGACCGAGATCATGAAGAATGTGCAGCAGCATGATCTGCTGAAGTTTGGTATCATCCCGGAGCTGATCGGCCGTATGCCGGTCATCACGGCGCTGGCGAGCCTCAGCCGTGAGGATATGGTGCGCATTCTCAAAGAGCCCAAAAACGCCCTGACCAAACAGTATCAGGCACTGATGCAGTTTGATAACGTCGAACTGGAATTTGAAGACGAAGCGCTTGGCAAAATTGCGGATAAGGCGATCGCGATGGAGATCGGCGCCCGCGGCCTGCGCAGCGTCATGGAAGGCGTCATGACGGACCTGATGTACTCCGTACCGTCAGACCCGACGATCGCCAAGATCACCATCACCGCGGCGAGCGTGGACGGCACCGAGCCGCCGCGCATCGAGCATCGGGAGCAGTGACCCATCGCGCCTGCCCCCGGGACCCCTGAGCGAAAGAGGAATCGAATGGATAACACAACTTCTATGGACCATGCGGAATTCACCGCCCGGCGCAGCCTGCCCATGATGGCGCTGCGCGGCCTGACCGTGTTTCCGGGCATGATGCTGACCTTTGAGGTCGAGCGCAGCATGTCCATCGCGGCGCTGAACATGGCCATGAGCGACGATCAGATCATTTATCTGGTCCCGCAGAAAGACATTGCGACCGATATCCCCACACCGGACGATGTGTACGGCGTGGGCACGGTCTGCCGCATCAAGCAGATGATGAAGCAGCCCGGCACCAAGACCATCCGCGTCATGGCCGAGGGCATCGAGCGCGGCCGAACGCTGGCCGTGCGCACGGACACGCCCTGCTTTGTGGCCGAGGTCGAGCCGATGCCGGATGTGGAAGAGCGGAAAACGGCGCGCACCGAGGCGCTCATCCGTCACTGCTGCAATTTGTTTGATGCCTATGTTACCGCGTCCGGCAACATGGCGCCGGAGTCGGTCATCAGCGTGCTCGGCAGCACGAACGCGGCGTTTGTGTCGAACTTCATCTCCCAGCACGTGTTCCTGCGCCCGGAAGAGAAGCAGGAGCTGCTGGAGGAGACGCGCCCGAGCCGGAGACTGTCCAAGCTCTCGAAAATGCTGCTGCACGAGACGAGCGTGCTCGGCCTGCAGCATCAGCTCGAGGAGGCGGCGCAGGACCGGCTGAATCAGACGCAGCAGGAGTATCTGCTGCGTGAGCAGATGAAGATCATTCAGGCGGAGCTCGGCGAGTCCGACGATCCGGACTCCGAGAGCGCGGCCTATCGCGAGAAAATTCTTGCCCTGCACCTGCCGGCCGACTCCGAGCAGCGCCTGCTCAAAGAGGTCGACCGGCTCAAAAAGCAGCCGTTCGGCTCGTCGGAGGCGTCTGTCATTCGCAACTATCTGGACATCTGCCTCGAGCTGCCGTGGAACACGCGCACCGAGGAGCGGCTCGACGTGCGCGCCGCGCGCGAGGTGCTCGACAAAGAGCACTTCGGGCTGGAGAAGGTCAAGGACCGAATCACGGAGTATCTGGCCGTGCGCCAGCTCGCGCCCGATGTCAAGGGCGGTGTGCTGTGCCTCGTCGGCCCTCCGGGCACCGGCAAGACGAGCATCGCCATGAGCATTGCCCATGCCACGAACCGCAAGCTCGCGCGCATTTCCCTCGGCGGCGTGCACGACGAGGCGGAGATCCGCGGCCACCGCAAGACGTATGTCGGCGCCATGCCCGGCCGCATCATCAACGGCCTGACCATCGCCGGCAGTATGAACCCCGTCATGGTGCTCGACGAGATCGATAAGCTCGGCAGCGATTACCGCGGCGACCCGTCGTCGGCGCTGCTGGAGGTGCTCGACGCGGAGCAGAACGACCACTTCCGGGATAACTTCATGGAGATCCCGGTCGACCTGTCGGATGTGTTTTTCATCCTGACGGCCAACACCCTCGATACCATCCCGCGCCCGCTGCTCGACCGCATGGAGGTCATCCAGCTCTCGAGCTATACGGACGAGGAAAAGCTCCAGATCGCAAAGCAGCACCTGCTGCCCAAGCAGCGCAAAAAGCACGGCCTCAAGCCGTCGCAGCTGCGTGTGAGCGACGATGCCATCCGCGAGATCATCACGCTCTATACGCGCGAATCCGGCGTGCGCGTGCTCGAGCGGAACCTTGCCGCCGTCTGCCGCAAGACGGCCAAGCGCATCGCGCTCGGCGAGTGCAAGAGCGTGCAGCTGCGCGCAGGCAGCGTGGCCAACTATCTCGGCCCCGCGCGCTTTGAGCCGGAGCACGTCTATGCACAGGACGAGGTCGGCCTCGTGCGCGGCCTTGCCTGGACGTCCGTCGGCGGGGAAGTGCTCGATGTCGAGGCCGCCGTGCTCGACGGCACCGGCAAGCTGGAGCTGACCGGCAACCTCGGCGACGTCATGAAGGAGTCGGCGCAGGCTGCCGTCACCTATATCCGCAGCCGCGCGCAGATGCTCGGCATTGACCCGGAGTTTTATAAGAAAAAGGACATTCACATCCATTTCCCGGAGGGCGCCATCCCGAAGGACGGCCCGTCGGCCGGCATCACGATCTGCATCGCGGTCATCTCCGCGCTCACGAACACGCCGGTCCGCCGCGACCTCGCCATGACGGGCGAGATCACGCTGCGCGGCCGCATCCTGCCGATCGGCGGCCTGAAGGAAAAGACCATGGCTGCCATGCGCATTGGCATTACGACGGTCATCATCCCGCGCGAGAACGAAAAGGATCTCGAGGAGATCGACCCGACCGTGCGCAGCGCGCTCAAGTTCGTCACGACCGACCACGTGGATAAGATCCTCGACGTCGCGTTCGGCCGCCGGTTTGCCGCGGCCGTCAAGGCGGCGCACAAGGACGCGCACGGCGACGCGGCGAATGTGAACCTGCGCCAGTGAGGAGACTGCCATGGCGACACTGAACCTGAATAAGGCGGAGTTTCTCAAGTCTGCCGTCAGCCCGTCCGGCTTTCTCGCGGCCGACCTGCCGTGCATCGTCTTTGCCGGCAAGTCGAACGTCGGCAAGTCCTCGGTCATCAACCGCCTGCTCAACCGCAAGAACTTTGCCCGCGTCGGCTCCCAGCCCGGCAAGACCGTCCATGTGAACTATTTTTGCATCGACGGCCGGGCGTACTTTGTCGACCTGCCGGGCTACGGCTACGCCAGCGTCGCCAAGACGGAGCGCGCGCGCTGGGGCAAGCTCATGGAGGATTTCTTCTCCGATCCCGCGCGCATCACCCTTGGCGTCATGATCGTCGATGCCCGCCACAAGCCCACGGCCGACGATGAGACGATGGCGGCGTGGTTTCATTCCACCGGCTGCCCGATGGTCGTCGTGGCCAATAAGTGCGACAAGCTCAAAAAGTCGGAGATCGAGCCGAATCTCGTGCGCATCCGCGCGACGCTTTTGCTGCCGGACGATGCGGTGCTCCTGCCGTTTTCGGCGGAGAAGGGCACCGGCCGCGAGGCGCTGCTCGGCGAGATCTTTCGCGCCATTGGGTGACTCAAAATGCAGAGCGTGCATTCGCGCGCTCTGCACTTGTTTTTTCGGCAGGGACTTGTTATAATGCAAATTTGTAGGAATGGGAGGTGCGCGCGTGAACACACTGCAATCGATCTGGAACGGGCTCGACTGGTCGTATCTGCTGAATATCGTGCTGTCGGTCGTTCCGGCGCTGCTGTGCATCACGTTTCACGAGGTGTCGCACGGCTATGTCGCCTATCGCCTCGGCGATACGACGGCGAAGGACGCCGGCCGGCTCACGCTCAACCCGCTCAAGCACATCGACCCGATGGGCCTGCTGATGATGGTCGTGTTCAAATTCGGCTGGGCAAAGCCCGTGCCGGTGAACATGATGCGTTTCCGCAACCCCAAGCGCGGCATGGCGCTCACGGCGCTGGCGGGGCCGGTGTCGAACGTGCTGCTCGCGCTCGTGTTTCTGTTTTTGTATGGCTTGCTGTACCGCGCACTGTATTCGGTGCAGTTTCTGCTGGACATGATCTGGCTGACGGCGTATATCAGTCTGGCACTGGCCATTTTCAATATCATCCCGATTTCACCGCTCGACGGGTCCAAGGTGCTCTTCGCGCTGCTGCCAGACGCGGCGTATGTCAAGCTCATGCGCTATGAGCGTTACGGGATGATCCTGCTGCTCGTGCTGGTCGCGACCGGTGTGCTCGGCAAGCCGCTCACCACGGTGACGGAGGCCGCGTTTGACAAACTCTTTGTATTTGCGGAGTGGGGCTATGAACTTATCGGCATCTTCGGCTAAGCCGGCCGATCCAACCTATTTTCTCGAGGGCATCATCCACGACAAGAGCGAGATGGCGGATTTTGAGGGGCCGCTGAGCCTGATCCTGCTGCTTTTGTCCAAGAACAAGATCGAGATCCGGGACATCAAAATTTCGGAGATCCTCGATCAGTACCTGGAATACCTCGACGCCATGGAAAAGCTCGATCTCGAGATTGCGAGCGAGTTCGTGCAGATGGCGTCCTACCTGCTCTATATCAAGACCCGCATGCTCCTCACGGAGGAGAAGGAGGTCACGGAGCTCGAGCAGCTCATCGCGTCGCTCGAGCAGCTCAAGTGCAAGGACACCTATGCGGCCGTGAAGTCCGTCACGCCGATGCTCGACGCTGCGGCCCAGACCGGCCTGCACTACCTGTCGCGCCCGCCGGAGCCGCTGCCGAAGTCGGCGGGGGAATACCGCTACCGCATCGAGCAGGCCGACCTGCTGCGTGCGCTGCTGTCGGTGTTCACGCGCGGCGGCGCGGCGGCGACGGATGCGCTGCAGATGGCGGCGCCGAAGCGCATCATCTACAGCGTGCGCGATAAATGCCGCACGCTCATTGACGAGTTGCGCGAGCGGGGGAGCATGTCGCTCAACACGCTCTACAGCCAGTGTACCAGCCGCAGTGAGATCGTGGCGACGTTTTTATCCGTGCTGGAGCTGTGCAGCCTCGGCCATCTGATGCTTTCCGAGCAAAACGGCGAATATGTGGCAAGCTTCACCGGCGGCACCACGGACGATATTCTGGAATCCATTGTTGAGTGAGAAATTTTTATGGAACACGAGGAATTACTTTCGGTCATTGAGGCCATTTTATTTGCAGCGGGCGATCCCGTGCCGGCGTCGCGCATCGCGCTCGTCACCGGCGAGGAGACGCAGACGATCGTCTCGGCTGCCAAGGAGCTCGCCGCGGCATATGAGGAAAACCGCTGCGGCATGCGCCTGGTGCAGATGAATGATCTGCTGCAGCTGTGCTCCGCGCCGGAGTACGCGGAGTATATCCGCCGCGCGCTCGAGCAGCGCAAGCCGCCCAAGCTCTCGCAGCCGGCGCTGGAGGTGCTGGCGATCGTGGCGTATTTTCAGCCCGTCACGCGTGCCTACATCGATCAGGTGCGCGCCGTGGACAGCGCCTACACGGTCACGACGCTGCTCGAGCGCGGGCTCATCGAGGCCTGCGGCAGGCTCGACGCGCCCGGCCGCCCGTCGCTGTACCGCACGAGCGCGCTGTTTCTGCGCACCATGGGCATGCAGTCGCTCGACGAGCTGCCCGTGCTGCCGGATCTGTCGTCCGACGAGGGCGCGGAAAAGCTCGAGCAGGCCATCTCGGAGCTGCGCGGCCGCGGCGAACAGATGGAGCTGACGGACCCGGAGGAAAAACCGACAGGGGAGTGATGCCGATTGACGGCCCTGTGGATCATACTGGCGGTCGCGCTGGTGCTGACGGTGTTGAATCTGCTGCCGGTAGGCGTGGATGCAGCTTACGCGGACGATGTGTTTTCGCTCGCGGCGCGCATCGGCCCGTTCCGGCTCCGGCTCCTGCCGAAGCCGCCGGATGCAAAGCCAAAGAAGAAAAAGCCCCCAAAACCGAAGAAGGAAAAGCCAAAAAAGCAATCCGCCCCGCCGGATATCCGGACGATTCTCGCCCTTGCAAAGCTCGGTCTGCAGGCGCTGAATCGCTTCCGGCAGCGGCTGCGCGTGCAGCTGCTGCGGCTGGTGTTCGTGTCCGGCGCGCCGGACCCATATGACACGGCGCTGGCGTTCGGCTATGTCAACGCCGCGCTCGGCGCGCTCACGCCGCTGGCGGAGCGGGCCCTGCGCATCGACGAGCGGGACATTCAGACCGGCGTGGATTTTCAGGCCGGGCAGCCGCGTATCGACGCGCGCATCGTCTGCACGATCCGCATCGGGCAGATCGTCGTCATCGCGCTGGCGTTCGGCGTTGGATTCTTAAAGCAAAAAATGCACTCGAAACAGGCCCGGGCCGCGCGCGCAAAGACCGCACCGGCCACGCAGGAAAGGAAGGTCAGCAATGGATAATGAAATCAGTGCAGTCATGACTGCGACCATGAGCAAGATCAAGGAAATGGTGGACACGAACACCGTCGTCGGCGAACCGATCACGACGCCGGACGACATCACGCTCATTCCGCTGTCCCGCGTCAGCTTCGCCTTTGCCAGCGGTGGGTCGGAGTTTCCGATGAAGGAGAACAAAAACGGTGTCGGCTGCGGCAGCGGCGCAGGCGTCAAGGTCGAGCCGATGGGCTTTCTGATCGTCAAGGACGGCAACGTGCGCATGCTCAACGTCATGCCGCCGGCATCGAACACGTTCGACCGCCTGATCGACATGACCCCGCAGGTGATCGACCGCATCGATCAGTTCATCGACCAGCGCAAGGCCGACAAGGCATAAACCGCGCCGAAAGCGCCCATAATAAGCACCGCCCGAAACTTGGAAAGGGTGGTGCTTGTTTTGAAACGGACATGTTTTGGCCTTGCCTGCGTGCTGGCCATTTCTTTGCTTTGCGCGCCGTGTGCGCGTGCCGCCGGGACGGACAATGCGGCCAGGGCCGCCATTGTCGTGCATCCAGAGACCGGCACCGTGCTCTATGAAAAGAACGCGGACGAGCGGCTCGGCATTGCCAGCACGACGAAGATCATGACAGCGCTCGTCGTGCTCGAGCACTGTGCGCTGGACGAGCCGGTCGAGATCCTGCCGGAATACACGGCGGTCGAGGGCTCGTCGATGTATCTGCGCGCCGGTGAGACGTACACGGTCGAGGAGCTGCTCTACGGGCTGATGCTCGTGTCCGGAAATGACGCCGCCGTCGCGATCGCATGCCACACGGCTGGCTCCGTGGCGGCGTTCGCGGATTGGATGAACGACAAGGCGCGCGCGCTCGGCATGACCAACAGCGCTTTTCAAAACCCCAACGGCCTCGACGCCGACGGGCATTATTCCACGGCGCGTGACATGGCGAAGCTCGCCTGTGCCGCCATGGAAAACGAGACATTCCGCACGATTGTATCCACAAGGAGCGCGGTCGTGAACGGCCAGACGCTCGTGAACCACAACCGCCTGCTGCGCAGCTATGACGGCGCGGTCGGCGTCAAGACCGGGTATACCAAGACCACGGGCCGGACGCTCGTGTCCTGCGCGCAGCGCGGCACGACGCAGTTCGTGTGCGTGACGCTCTCGGACCCGGACGACTGGAACGACCACACGCACCTGCTCGACTGGGCGTTTGAAAATTATGAGTACCGCTGCGTCGCCGGTGACACGCCGGTGTATGCCGTGCCGGTGCTCTCCGCTACGGTGGAGCTCTGCGCGGCGGTGCCGGAGCGGCCGGCTTATCTGCTCGTCCACCCGGATGACCAGGTGGCGCTGAAGGCAGAGCTGCCGCGCTTCGCGTTCGCGCCGGTGGAGCAGGGCACACAGGCGGGCACGCTGACGGCGACCGGGCCGGATGGCCAAAGTGTTACGGTCCCGCTCTGCTATGCCGAACCCGCGGCGCTCGACCCGGACGTGAAGATCACGCCGCTCGCGCGGCTCGGCCGGCTGTGGACGCACGCCTGCCGGTACTTTTCTTCCTATTATCCTGTATCCTGAGGTGATGACTATGCAGCAGCGGCTGCAAAAGTGCATTTCCGAGGCGGGCGTTGCCTCCCGCCGCGCGGCGGAGGCGATGATCTCTGCCGGCCGCGTGACCGTGAACGGTCAGATCGCGCAGCTCGGCGCGCAGGCAGACCCGGAGACCGACGTCATCTGCATCGACGGCCGGCCGCTGCCGTCACGCGCCCCGAAGCGGTACATAATGCTGAACAAACCGCGCGGCTATGTCACCACGATGCATGACGAGCGCGGGCGCAAAACGGTGGCGGATCTCGTGGCTTCGGCGGGGGAGCGGCTGTACCCGGTTGGGCGGCTGGATCTCGATTCCGAGGGCCTGCTCATCCTGACGAACGACGGTGAGATCGCAAACTGTCTCATGCACCCCTCGCACGAGATCCCAAAGACGTATGAGGTGGACGTGGAGGGCGGCGACCTTGCGGCCGCGGCGGAGACCATGCACGCCGTCACGGAGCTGGAGGGCTATCGCGTCCGCCCGGCGGCGGTGACGGTGCTCGCGCCCGGGCGCCTGTCCGTCACGATCCATGAAGGGCGCAACCGCCAGGTGCGCCGCCTGTGCGCGCTTGCGGGGCTGCGCGTCCGGCGGCTCGTGCGCGTGGCGGAGGGGGAGCTGCGTCTCGGCACGCTTGCATCACGCCAGTGGCGTCCGCTGACGGAGCAGGAGATCGCATACCTGAAATCTCACCTTTGAGGCGCAAATTTTTATGCAAGATTTTCTCCTTGAAATTGCAAAAACAACTTGCAAAGTGGTGCGAATTTGCTTAAAATAAAAAAATGTGCTGCCGGTTGGCGGCAAAAAATGCGTATCTACAAGGTGAATATATGAAAATGGATATTTTGTCTGTTTTGGAGCATAAATTTCCCTCCTTTTCCAAGGGCCAGCGCACTATCGCGCATTTTATTCTGAAAAACTATGACAAGGCGGCCTTCATGACGGCTGCGCGCCTCGGCGAAGTGACCGGCGTGAGCGAGTCGACCGTCGTGCGCTTTGCGGCCGACCTCGGCTACCGCGGCTACCCCGGCATGAAGAAAGCGCTGCAGGAGATCGTGCGCAACCGCCTGACCTCGGTCGAGCGCATCGAGGCGGCTGAGAGCACCATGGACGGGCACGACGTGCTCAAGGCGGTGCTGCGCGCGGACATCAACAATTTGCAGGCCACGCTCGACGAGGTCGATCAGGACAACTTTGACCAGGCGGTCGATATGATCCTCTCGGCAAAGCACATTTACATCATCGGCATGCGCACGTCCACGACGCTGGCGGATTTTCTCGGCATCTATCTCAAGCTGCTGCTGGATAATGTCACGGTCGTCAAGGAGATCGCCGCGCGCGAGGTGTACGAGCAGATGCTGCGCATCGGCGAGGGCGACCTCATCATCGGCATCAGCTACCCGCGCTATTCCAAGCGCACGATCAGCGCCATGAAGTTTGCGCGCGATCACGGCGCGCGCTGCCTCGGCATGACGGACAGCAAGGTCTCGCCGCTCAACGAGATCTCCGACGTGTGCCTGTACGCCAAGAGTGAGATGGTGTCCTTCCTCGACTCGCTCGTCGCACCCATGAGTCTGATTAACGCACTCATCATGGCCGTCGGTGCGCGTGACCGGGAGCGCACGTTTGAGACGTTCCGCGAGCTGGAGACCGTCTGGAAAGAATACGAGGTGTATGGGACCGTTGAAAGCTGATGTAGTTGTGATCGGCGGCGGTGCGGCCGGGTCCATGTGCGCGCTCACGGCGGCGCAGCGGGGGCTGAATGTCGTGCTGCTCGAGCCGAACAAGATGCTCGGCAAGAAGCTGCGCATCACAGGCAAGGGCCGCTGCAACGTGACGAATAACTGCGATATCAAGACCATTCTTGCCAACATCCCGGGCGACGGGCGCTTTCTCTACAGCGCGCTCAACCGCCTGGGCCCTCAGGACACGATGGCGCTGTTTGAATCGCTCGGCGTGCCGCTCAAGACCGAGCGCGGCAACCGCGTGTTCCCGGTCTCCGACCGGTCGCACGACATTGCCAACGCCCTTGAGCGCGCCTATGCGCACGCGGGCGGGCGGGTCGTGCACGCTGCGGCGACAGACATTCTGACGCAGGACGGCGCGGTTTCCGCCGTCGTGACCACAGAGGGCGCCATCGACTGCGATGCCGCCGTCATCTGCACGGGCGGTCTGTCCTATCCGCTCACCGGCTCGACCGGCGACGGGTATCGCCTCGCGCAGCGGCTGGGCCACACGGTCACGCCTACGCGCGCCTCGCTCGTGCCGCTGGAATCCGATGATCCCTGGTGCGCTGAGATGCAGGGCTTTTCCCTGCGCAACGTAACGCTCACGGTCTACGACGAGCAGAATAAGGTCATCTACTCCGATCTGGGCGAGATGCTCTTTACGCACTTTGGCGTGTCGGGCCCGCTGGTGCTGTCGGCGAGCGCGCACATGCGCGACTTTTCGCAGCACAAGTACCGTCTGTCCATCGACCTGAAGCCGGCGCTGGACGAAAAGAAGCTCGATGCGCGCATCCTGCGCGATTTTCAGAAATACGCCAATCGCGACTTTAAGAACGCGCTCTATGACCTTGCGGGCCATGCCATGATCCCGGTGCTTGTGCACCTGTCCGGCATCCCGGAGGATACGAAGGTCAACGCCATCACGCGCGAGCAGCGGCACCGGCTCGTGGAGCTGTTCAAGCATTTTCCGGTGTCGGTCACCGGCACGCGGCCCATTGATGAGGCCATCGTTACCTCCGGCGGCGTGTCGCTCAAGGAGGTTAACCCGCGCACCATGGGCTCCAAGCTCGTGCCTGGGCTGTACTTTGCTGGAGAGGTGCTCGACCTGGATGCCTACACCGGCGGCTTCAACCTGCAGATCGCCTGGAGCACCGGCTATGTGGCCGGCAGCGCGGTCTGCACATAACGCACGAAAGGAAATGAACGTTTTGGATAAACACATCACCGTTGCCATCGACGGCCCGTCCGGCGCCGGCAAGAGCACGATCGCCCGCGCGGCCGCGCGCCGCTTCGGCCTTATCTACGTGGACACCGGCGCGATCTACCGCACGGTCGGCCTTGCCGGCGAGCGGGCCGGTATCGACTGCGCGGACACCGCCGCCGTGCAGGCACTGCTGCCGGGGCTGAAGATCGAGCTGATCTATGACGCCGCAGGAGAGCAGCGGATGCTGCTCAACGGCGAGGACGTCTCGGAGACGATCCGTCTGCCGGAGGTGTCGATCCTCGCCTCGCGCGTGTCGGCGCTGCCGGTCGTGCGCGCATTTTTGCTGGACATGCAGTGCAGCCTTGCCCGCACGCACAGCGTCGTCATGGACGGGCGCGACATCGGCACGGTCGTGCTGCCGGATGCCGGGCTGAAGATCTTCCTGTCCGCTTCGGCGGCGTGCCGCGCGCAGCGCCGCTACCGGCAGCTGCAGGAAAAGGGCATTCAGGAGCCCTATGCCGACGTGCTGCGCGAGCTCGAGCAGCGCGATTACGACGATACGCACCGCGCGGTCGCGCCGCTCAAGGCAGCGCCGGACGCCGTGCACATCGACACGAGCGACCTGACGCTCGATGAGAGCATCGACGCCGTGTGCGCGGCCATCCGCGCGCGCTTCGGACTGGAGGCGGAGACGTGAAGGAACTCGTCGTTGCCAAGTCGGCCGGCTTCTGCTTCGGCGTCAGCCGGTCGGTGAAGATGGCCGAGGAAATGCTCGCCGCCGAGCAAAACTGCTATAGCCTCGGCGAACTCATCCACAATGACGATGTGGTGCGGCACCTGCAGTCCGAGGGCCTCACGGTCGTGGACGGGCCGGAGCAGATCCCGCCGGGCGCGTCCGTCATCATCCGCTCCCACGGTGTCAGCCGTGCGGAGTTTGAGGCGGTGCAGCGCACGGGTGCGACGGTGTATGATGCGACGTGCCCGAAGGTCAAGCGCATCCATGAGATCGTGGCCGAGGCATCCGCCGAGGGGCGGCAGCCGGTCATCATCGGCGCAGCCGACCACCCGGAAGTGCGCGCCATCTGCGGCTGGTGCGAGGCCCCAATCGTGGTCAATGACGCTGCGGAACTCGCAGCGCGCATCGCTGACGGCACCATTGACTGTGCAAAACCGCTGACTGTCGTCATCCAGACGACCCAAACGCAAGAGAAACTGCTGGAATGTCAGAAAATCATAAAAAAACAGTGTACAAACGCAAAATTGTTTGATACAATATGTGGTGCTACGTTTACACGTCAGACAGAGGCAGCGCAGATGGCCCGCACCTGCGGCGCAATGGTCGTCGTCGGCGGCGGCCACAGCGCCAACAGCCGCCATCTCTACGAGATCTGCCGCAGTGCGTGTGCAAACGTGCAATTTATTGAAAACGCAGCGCAGCTTGATACAAGCGCGTTCGTACATGCGGATACGGTCGGCCTGACAGCCGGGGCCTCCGTGCCTGCATGGATCATTAAGGAGGTAAAACAAAAGATGAGCGACGAGATCCTGACTCAAGAAAATCCCATGGAGACTGAAAATTTTGATGAAATGCTGGAGGCATCTCTCAAGCCTATATATAATGGAGAAAAGGTAACCGGTACGGTCGTGGCCATTTCTGGCACCGAGATCAGTGTCGATATCGGCACCAAGTATTCCGGCTTCATCCCGACCAGCGAGTTCACCGACGACGGCATCAAGGTCGAAGACGTCCTGCATGTCGGCGACACCATTGAGGCGAGCGTTGTCCGCGTCAACGACGTGGAAGGCACTGCGATGCTCTCCAAGAAGCGTCTTGACGCCGTGAAGAACTGGGCTTCCATCGAAGAGGCACAGGAGAGCGGCGAGATCGTCGAGGGCAAAGTCACCGAGGACAACAAGGGCGGCATCGTTGTGTCCGTCAAGGGCATCCGCGTGTTCGTGCCCGCTTCCCAGTCCGGCCTGCCGAAGGACGCTGCCATGTCCGAGCTCGTTGGCCAGACCGTGCGCCTGAAGATCACCGAGGTCAACCGCGGCCGCAAGCGCGTCGTCGGTTCCATCCGTGCCGTCGCCCAGAAGGAGCGCCGCGAGCGCGCCGAGAAGATCTGGAGCGAGATCGAGGTCGGCAAGCACTATCACGGTGTTGTCAAGTCCCTGACGTCCTACGGCGCGTTCGTCGATATCGGCGGCATTGACGGCATGGTCCACGTCTCCGAGCTGAGCTGGAGCCGCATCAAGCAGCCGTCCGACGTGCTGTCCGTCGGCGACGAGGTCGATGTCTATGTCATCAGCTTCGACACCGAGAACCATAAGATCTCCCTTGGCTACAAGGATCCCAACGGCAACCCCTGGACCAAGTTCGTGTCCACCTTCCAGGTCGGTGATGTGGCGAAGGTCACCATCGTCAAGCTCATGCCCTTCGGCGCGTTCGCCGAGGTGCTGCCCGGTGTGGACGGCCTGATCCACATCTCCCAGATCGCCAACCGCCGCATCGGCAAGCCCGATGAGGTCCTGACCGTCGGCGACATTGTCGATGCGAAGATCACCGCGATCGACGAGGAGAAGCACAAGATCTCCCTGTCCATCCGTGCGCTGACCGCTCCCGAGCCGGCCCCGGTGCGTGAGCGCCCGGCGAAGAAGCCGCATGCTCCGGAAGCTGATGCGCTCGTGTACGAAGTGTCCGCCACCGGCGAGGCCACCGGCAACATCCCCGAGATCGACGACGACGAGATCGACGAGTAATTTCCAGCCATGAAACATCCCTGCACACACCGTGCAGGGATGTTTTTTATTGTCCGCACCTTGCGCCGGTCCGGATTTCTGATTATAATGAAGCTATAGAATTTTGGATCATTGCACGATATTCGAGAAAGGAGCGATCCCATGGCACTTTACGGAAAAATCAAAGCGAAGCTCATCGGCAAACCGTTTTGCACGATGGTCGTTCTGGCGGCCGGTTCTTCCAAGCGGATGGGCCGCGATAAGCTGATGATGGAGGTCGGCGGCGTGCCGGTGCTCGTGCGCTCGCTGCAGGCGATGCAGGACTGTGCCGCCGTGGACGAGCTCATTGTCGTCACGCGCACGTCCCGCCTTGAGGAGATCGCGGCGCTGCGCGACCGGTACGGCCTGACGAAGATGACCAAGGTCGTCGTCGGCGGCATGACGCGCGCGGAGTCCTCGCTTGCCGGTGTGCTGGCGGCGAGCAGCAAGGCGACGCTCATCGGCATCCACGATGCGGCGCGCCCGCTCGTGACGGATGCCATCATCACCGAGACGATCCAGGCGGCGAAAAAGAGCCGCGCAGCCGCGCCCGGTATCCCGGTGCGCGATACGGTCAAGATTACGGCCGGCGGTGTCATCACCAATACGCCCGAGCGCGCGACGCTCACCGCCATTCAGACGCCGCAGGTGTTCCAGGCGGAGCTTATCAAGGCCGCGCTCACGAATGCCATGCGCAAGCATCTGGCCATCACGGACGACTGCTCGGCCGTGGAGCAGCTGCGCGTCAAGCCGGTCGTGACGCAGGGCTCGGATGAGAATCTCAAGATCACGACGCCGATCGATATCGAGCTCGCGGAATCCATCCTGAGGAGGCGCGGTCAGGCATGATGCGGATTGGTCATGGTTATGATGTGCACCGGCTCTTCATCGGCCGCAGGCTCATCCTCGGCGGCGTAGAGATCCCGTACGAAAAGGGCCTGCTCGGCCACTCGGATGCGGATGTGCTTACCCATGCGGTCATGGATGCGCTGCTCGGCGCGGCGGCCATGGGGGATATCGGCCAGCTTTTCCCGGACAATAACCCGGCTTTTGCCGGCATCAGCAGTATGGAGCTGCTGCGTGAAGTCATGGCGTGCCTGCGCGCGGAAGGGTATACGGTCAGTAATTTGGACTGCACCGTGCTTGCACAGGCGCCGAAGCTCGCGCCGTATATCGCGCAGATGCGCCGGAATTTGGCCTTGTGCATGGATGTGGGCGCCGACTGCATCAGCGTCAAGGCGACGACGGAGGAAGGACTCGGCTTCACTGGCTCCGGTGCGGGCATTGCCGCCCATGCGGTCGTCCTGATCGAACGGATTTCGTAAACGCCTGCACCACTCCCGCATAGAATGAGGCATAACGATGTGGGAGGGAGCTCATGATGCAGCGCTACTGTCTGATCATGTGCAGGTCGTTGACCTATGCACAGCGGTCATCGCAGGTGCTCGAACGCGCGGGCATTACCGCCACTGTGCTCAAAGCGCCGCAAAGCGTTTCAAAGACCGGATGCACGTATTGCGTCAAACTGTATGAATCCCGTCTGGTTCGTGCGCTGGCGCTCCTGGACCGCGCAGCGATCCAGCGGGGGAAGGTGTATCGCCTGCTGGAAGATGGCACTTACCAGGAGGTGACGGTATGATCTATCTGGACTCGGCGGCTACGAGTCTGCTCAAGCCGCCGTCGGTGGTGCGCGCGACGGCCATGGCCATGCGCACGATGGCAAGTCCCGGCCGCGGCGGCCACAGCGCCGCCATGCGCGCGGCCGATACGGTGTTTGCCTGCAGGGAAGCGGCGGCGAGACTGTTTCACGTTCCGGAGCCGGAGCGCGTTGTGTTCACCATGAATGCGACGCACGCGCTCAATATCGCGATCCACTCGCTCGTATTGCCCAGTGATCCGGTCGTGATCTCGGGCTACGAGCACAATTCCGTCACGCGCCCGCTCCATGCGCTGGGCGCGCAGGTGCGCGTGGCGGAGAGCCCGCTCTTCGAGCCGGAGGCAGCGGTCAGCGCCTTCCGGCGCGCGCTGCCGGGCGCGAAGGCGGCCGTGTGTACGATGGTGTCGAACGTGTTCGGTTATCTGCTGCCCGTGCGGGAGATCGCGGAACTTTGCGCCGCCGTGGGCGTCCCATTGATCGTGGATGCCTCACAGGCGGCCGGCTGTATCGCATTCGACGCGGTGGCACTTGGCGCGGCGTTTGTGGCCATGCCGGGGCATAAGGGACTGCTCGGCCCGCAGGGCACGGGCATCCTGCTGTGCTTTGCGCAGCCGGAGCCCCTGCTGTGCGGCGGCACTGGTTCGCAGAGCGTGCTGCAGGATATGCCCGAGGAACTGCCCGACCGGCTCGAGGCCGGGACGCACAATGTCCCCGGCATCGCGGGCCTGCTCGCCGGGATCCGGTATTTGTCGGCGCAGGGCGTCGAGAATATCGAGTGGCGGGAGCGGCGGCTCGCGCAGCGCCTGACGGCGCAGCTGCGCGCGGAGCCGCGGTTGGAGGTGTTCGCGGTGCCGGATCCGGCGTGTCAGACGGCGGTGCTGTCTGTCCGCTGCCGGGATATGGACAGCGAATTGCTGGCGCAGAAGCTCGCACAGTACGGCATTGCCGTGCGCGCGGGGCTGCACTGTGCGCCGGTGGCGCACCGCTCGGCCGGAACCCTGGAGACCGGCACCGTGCGCCTGAGCCTGTCGCCCTTCAACACGGATGCGGAGATCGCCCGCACGGTGCGCGTATTTCACGAGATCCTGCGTGCGGGTTGACACAGATTTATGTATTGAAATCCGCCGGGTTGTAGGGTATAATATTATAATTCATAAGATTGGCGTTTTGCATCTGCAAAACGGAAACCAACAGCCGAGGAAATGCTTATGGCACAACTTGCAGCCTTCTGGGCAAAACTGTCGATGCTGGTATCTACGATCCGGTTTTCGGACATCGTGGATATCCTGATCGTCGCTTATCTGATTTACAATGTCATCATGCTCATCCGCAAGACGAATTCGTATCGTCTGGCACAGGGCGTCCTGCTGATCCTGATCGCACTGTGGCTGTCGGGTGTGCTGAAGCTGACGATGTTCAACCGCATCCTGCAAAAGACGGTCGAGCTCGGCCTGATCGCGCTTGTCATCATCTTTCAGCCGGAGCTGCGCCGCCTGCTCGAGCGCATGGGCAGCAAGGCGCTCCCGCGCTTCGGCGCCAAGCCGCTGGAAACGCTGGGCATGGACAACGTCATTTCGCAGACCATTGCTGCCTGTACGCAGCTGTCTGCGACCAAGACCGGCGCGCTCATCGTTTTTGAGCGCAGTGTGACGCTCGATGAGCAGATGCGCAGCGGCACCACGATCAACTCGGACGTGACGGCGGAGCTGCTCAAGAACATTTTCTATCCCAAGGCCCCGCTGCATGACGGCGCGGTCGTGATCCGGGACGGCCGCATCGCGGCGGCCGGCTGTGTTCTGCCGCTGACGAGCAACACGAACCTCAGCCCGGATCTCGGCACGCGCCACCGCGCGGGCATCGGCATGAGTGAGCACTCGGACGCTGTGGTCGTGATCGTGTCCGAGGAGACCGGTGGTATTTCCATCGCCGTGGACGGTATGCTCAAGCGCCGCCTGTCTCCGGATACGTTTGAGGCGATCCTCCGCAGCGAACTGGTGCCGGCGGAAGAGCAGCAGCGCAGACGCTGGGATATCTTTGTAGATTTCGTGAAGAAACTCAATCCGCTTCGTCGGGAGAAACAACATGACAAAAAAGACGACGATCAACAAAATAGTCGGCAGTAAGGCTTTCTGGATCATCATTTCGCTGCTGGCCTCGTTCCTGCTGTGGACGTATATTATGTCCACGGAGGAGACGACGATCGAGAGGACGTTTTCCAATGTCAAGGTCGTGTATCAGGGCGCGGATGATCTGCGCGCCACGCGCGGCCTGATCGTAACTGGGGCCGACGCGGACACGGTTTCCGTGCGCCTGAAGGGCACACGGCGCGTGCTCGGCAACCTCAGCTCGGCGGACCTGTCGGCGGTCATTGACGTGTCCGGCATCTCGCAGGCACGGGAAATGCAGGTGAGCTATTCGCTGCAATACCCGACCAATGTCGATAAGAGCAGCATCACCGTTCTGAGCAAATCGCCGGAGACCATCAGCTTCTCCGTCGTGCAGGAGGCCAACAAGACGCTTGAGGTCAAGGGCGTGTTCACCGGCAGCGTCAAAGACGGTTACACGGCCGAACCGATCCAGGTGGAGCCGTCGTCCATCACGCTCTATGGCCCGCAGGAGGAGCTCGACGCGGTGGACAGCATCTGCGTCTATGTCACGCGCACGGATCTGGACAAGTCCATTGAGCCGACCAACTGCCCGTATGTCCTGCTGGATAAGGACGGCAATAAGCTCAAGCCCAAAGAGATCTCCGGCAATTATGACACAGTCAGCGTGTCGATGCCGGTGCTGATGAACAAAGACCTGCCGCTGACGGTCTCATTGGTCGGCGGCGCCGGGGCGACGGAGGACAACTGCGTCGTCGAGATCGAGCCGAAGAGCATCCAGGTCGCGGGCGACACGACGGTGCTGCAAAAGCTCAATCAAATCGTCGTGGCAACGGTCGACCTGTCGAGCTTTGCCACGTCGTATGAGACGACGGTCACGATCCCCCTGGGGAATGATCTGAAAAACCTCAGCGGCGTCACGGAGGCCACGGTCCGGATCTCCGTCCGCGGGCTGGAGACGACAAAGATCACGGCGACAAATATCACCGCGACCGGGACGAACCGGCATGTGGAGATCACAACGACGTCGCTGGACGTGACCGTGCGCGCGCCGGCAGGCGCGATCTCGCAGATCACGGCGGACAATGTGCGCGTGGTCGCGGATCTGACAAACTATAAGGCCACGAGCGGTACGGTCGCCGTGCCGGCCAAGGTCTATGTGGACGGCTTCTCCGACGCCGGAGCGATCGGAGAATACGTCGTGAATGTGCATTTTACGGGAGGATGATACCATGACGCAGGACGCAGTGGTGACCAAGCTGGTCAGCCGCCACGTGGCGGAGGTGGAAGTGGAGCGCGGCACGGCGTGCGGCGGTACGTGTGAGTCGTGCGAGGCGTGCGTGTTCCAGAACCGCATCCGCGCCGAAGCGGTCAACAAGGTCTCGGCGCTTCCGGGTCAGAAGGTCGTCATCGAGAGCAAAACGTCGGACGTGCTCGGTGCAGCGGCGCTGTTGTATCTGGTGCCGTTCGTGCTGCTGTTTCTGGGCTATGCCATCGGCAATGCGCTCGGCTGGGCCGAGGGCGGCTGTGTTTTGATCGGCTTTGGTTTCTTCGCGCTCGGCGTGGCGTTTAATGTTATTTACCAGCGCAGGAAGAAAGCCAACCCCATTACTTTTGAGATCATTCAGATTCGGGAATCATGAGATAAGAAGGGTAAGGACCAATGATAAGAAGTATGACCGGCTACGGCGGCGCAAAGGGCGTCGTCGAGGGCCTGAACGTCACGGTGGAGCTCAAGAGCGTCAACAACCGCTATCTGGACATCGCCGTGCGCATGCCGCGCAACTTCCTCTTCGCGGAGGACGCGGTCAAATCCACCATCCAGCAGCACGTCAGCCGCGGCAAGCTGGATGTGTTCGTCACGATCGACTCCTCGCAGGCGGCCGACACCGTCCTGCGCGTGAACGAGCCGCTGCTGCGCGCCTATATCGACACGCTCAACACGCTCGCCGTGCGCTATGACCTGAAAAATGACATGTCGCTCATGTCGCTCATGCGTTTCCCGGACATTCTGTCTGTGGAGAAGGCGGAGGCGGATCAGGACAAGATCCGCGCCGGTCTGGTCGCGCTGACGCAGCAGGCGCTCGCTGACTATGACCAGATGCGCGAGCGCGAGGGCGCGAAGCTCTGCACCGACGTGGAGGAAAAGCTCGCGCGCATCGAGTCGCTGGTGACAAACGTGGAGACGGTCGCCCCCGAAACGGCCGCGGCCTATGAGGCACGCCTGCGCCAGAAGCTCGAGGCGGTGCTCGCCGCGACCGATATTGACGAGTCGCGCATCATTGCCGAGGCTGCGATCTATGCAGACCACGTTGCCGTCGATGAGGAGACGGTGCGCCTGCGCAGCCATATTGCGCAGCTGCGTCAGATGCTCGAGAGCGGCTCTCCGGTCGGCCGCAAGGCGGACTTCCTCATTCAGGAGTTCAACCGTGAGGCGAACACCATCGGCTCCAAGTGCCAGAATGCGGACATTGCGAAGGTGGTCGTGGACCTCAAGTCCGAGATCGAGAAGATCCGCGAGCAGATCCAGAACATCGAGTAAGGAGCCGCGGACTTGAAACTCATCAACATCGGATACGGAAACTATGTTTCCGCGGAGCGGCTGCTGGCTGTCGTCAGTCCAGATTCCGCCCCCATCAAGCGCATCGTGCAGGACAGCCGCGAGATCGGCATGCTCATCGATGCGACCTATGGCCGAAAGACGCAGGCCGTCCTCATCATGGATACCGGCCACGCAGTGCTCTCGGCGCTTCCGCCGGATGCGGTGCAGGCCCGTGTAGAGGCCACAGATCTGGAAAGTGGAGGAGACGCAACATGAACCACCAGACAGGGAAACTGATCCTGATCTCCGGGCCGTCCGGCACCGGAAAGAGCACCGTGATCGCCCGGCTGATGCGCCTGCGGGATGACGTGTGCTTTTCCGTCTCGGCCACGACGCGCGACCCGCGCCCCGGCGAGGTGGACGGAAAGGACTATTTTTTCGTCACGCGCACGGCGTTTGACGCCATGGTCGCGGCGGACGAGCTGCTGGAGCACGCCGAATACGTCGGCAACTGCTACGGCACGCCGAAGAGCTATGTAGAGCGGCGCTGCGCCGAGGGTATGCATGTCCTGCTGGACATCGACGTGCAGGGTGTGCACCAGATCTCCGAGAACCGGCCGGACGCGATCCGCGTGTTCATGATGCCGCCGTCTCTGGCGGAGCTGGAGCGCCGTCTGCGCGGCCGGCACACGGACGATGAGCAGAAGATCTGCGAGCGTCTGGCGCAGGCGCGCCGCGAGTGCGCGCTGGCGTATACATATGATTACATCGTCATCAATGACGATCCCGACGTCGCAGCCAAAGAGCTCGACGCCATCATCACGGCAGAGTGCTGCCGCTATCCCGATCGGAAAAACTATTTTACAGAGGTGCTTGAAAAATGATGCTCTATCCCCCCATGAGCGAGCTGGCCGCCAAGGCCGGCAGCCGCTATCTGCTGGTGAACCTGGTCGCGCGCCGCGCGCGCAACATCGCCGCCGCCGCACAGGCTGCGGGTGAGCCGCTGGATACCAAACCGGTTTCCATGGCGATCGACGAGGTGTATGACGGCCGCCTTCAGGTCGTGCACAAGGAATAATCGCTTTCAGGCGGGCAGTACCCGCCTGATTTTTTCGGAGAGGGGGCGCGCAGATGCTGCAGATCCCGGTCGCAAAAGTCGCCGTTCTGGCTGCAACGTTTGCGTTCGACCGACCGTATACGTATAAGATCCCGCAGTCGCTGGCGGCGACGCTTCGCCCCGGCTGCCGCGTCGTGGTGCCGTTTTCGCGCGGGAACCGTCCCTGCGAGGGTATGGTGCTTGCGCTGGGCGAGGCGGAGGACGACCCGAAGTTCAAGCCCATCACGCGCCAGCTCGATCCCGAGCCCATCCTCTCGCCGGAACTGATCCGCCTGGCCGTCTGGATGCACGACCGCTTTTTCTGCACGATCTACGATGCGCTGCACGCGATCCTGCCGGCCGGCGTCTGGTACCGGGTCAGCACGGTCTATTGTGCGGCGCCGGAGCTGGACACGGCTGCGGCACTGGCCCAGTGCAGGAAATCCGAGCAGCGGCGTCTGGCGCTGGAGACGGTGCTGGAGCACGGCGGCCGCTGCCCGCTGGACGCGCTGCAGGCGGCATTCGGCGACAAAGACCCGGCGAGTGCTCTGCACTGGCTCGTGCAGCAGAAATTTCTGACGGTGGAGGGCACGCAAAAGCGCGTCGTGCGCGACAAGCAGATGGAGTATGCCAGCCTCGCCGTCCCGCTTGAGGAGGCGCAGGAGGAGATCCGCCGCCGCAGGCGCGCGAAGCACCAGGTCGCAATTCTGGAGCTGCTGTGCACGATCGGCCGCGCGTCGGCCAACGAAGTGTGCCAGTTCACCGGTGCGCCGAGAAGCACCATGAAAACGCTCGTGCAGCAGGGCGTCGTGCGTATTGACACCGAGCCATATTTTCGCCGCCCGGTGCACTATACCGGCCAGCCGCAGCCGATCCCGGCGCTGACGCCGGCGCAGGAGCAGGTGTTTTCCGGCCTGCAGGCACTGCTGCGTGCGCCGGATCCGCAGGCGGCGCTGCTCTTCGGAGTGACCGGCAGCGGCAAGACGCTCGTCTACCTGCACTTGATCGCGCAGGCACTCGCAGCGGGGCGGGGCGCGATCCTGCTTGTGCCGGAAATCTCGCTGACGCCGCAGATGATTGAGGCGTTTTCCGCCTATTTCGGTGACACGGTCGCCGTCCTGCACAGCGGTCTGCCGCTCTCGGAGCGCTATGACGAGTGGAAGCGCATCCGCGCGGGCCTCGCGCGCGTCGTCGTCGGCACGCGCAGCGCGGTCTTTGCACCCGTGCAGGATCTCGGCCTGCTCATCATTGACGAGGAGCAGGAGGACACCTATAAGTCCGAGAGCACGCCGCGCTACAATGCGCGCGATGTGGCCAAGTTCCGCTGTGCCCAGCACAATGCACTGCTGCTGCTCGGCTCGGCGACGCCGGACGTCGTCAGCCGTTATTACGCCGAGACCGGCCGCTATCATTACTTCACGCTGCCGGACCGGTTCAACGCCCGCAAGCTGCCGGATGTTATTATTGCCGACATGAAGCAGGAACTGCGCAATGGCAATGCCGGCTCTATCAGCTCCGTGCTCTATGGCGAGCTGGAGGAGAACCTGCGCCGCGGCGAGCAGAGCATCCTGTTTCTCAACCGGCGCGGCGCGAGCAAGATCGTCACCTGCGCCGAGTGCGGCGCGACCTATTCGTGCCCGAACTGCAGCGTCAGCCTGACGTATCATCAGGGCAACCAGATGCTCGTCTGCCACCACTGCGGCTACCGGCGGCGGGTCGACCCGCAGTGCCCGGTCTGCGGCGGGGAGCTGCGCTTTCTCGGCGACGGGACGGAGCGCATCGAGGCAGATCTGCATGCGCTGTTTCCCGGCGTGGAGACGCTGCGCATGGACGCTGACGCCATCGCCATGGCCGGCACGCACGAGGTGCTGCTGCAGCGCTTTGCGCGCGAGCGCATCCCCATCATGATCGGCACACAGATGATCACAAAGGGTCTGAATTTTGAAAACGTCACGCTCGTCGGCGTGCTCAATGCCGACCAGAGTCTGTACGTCGGCGATTACCGCGCCAATGAGCGCACGTTTTCGCTCATCACGCAGGTCATCGGCCGCAGCGGCCGCGGCGACGCGCCTGGCCGGGCCGTCATCCAGACGTTCACGCCCGCGAACGAGACCATCCAGCAGGCGGCGCGGCAGGATTACGACGCGTTTTACCGTTCGGAGATCCGGCTGCGCAAGCTCAACGGCACGCCGCCGTTCAGCGAGGTGCTGGCCGTCACGGTCTCCGGTGCACAGGAGAACGCCGTCGTGCGCTGCTGTGCCTATATCCGCGATTACTTCCGCCAGACGGTCGGCGAGCGCGCGGAGGTGCTCGGTCCGGCACCGCTGCCAGTCGTGCGCATGAACAACCGCTACCGCTACCGCGTCACGCTTTACTGCAATCAGAGCAAGGCGGTGCGCCGCGCGGCGGCGAACATCGTCATGTATTGCAACACAGAAAAATCATTCCGCGATGTCACCGTTTTTGCCGATGACAATCCGCTGGATTAGAGGAGAGATACACTATGGCTACAAGAATGATTCTCAAAAACGGTGACCCGCAGCTGCGCAAGCACTGCCATGAGGTCAAGGATTTTAACCCCCGGCTGCACATGCTGCTCGACGATATGCGCCAGACGCTGGCGGAGTCCGGCGGTGTTGGACTCGCCGCGCCGCAGGTCGGTGTGCTGCGCCGCGCCGTCATCGTGCTCGAGACGAACGTTCCGGATGACGAAGAGGAGTATATGATCGAGCTCATCAACCCTGTCATCGTGGAGACGGCCGGGGAGCAGACCGGCGCCGAGGGCTGCCTGAGTATCCCGAACGAGTTCGGTGTCGTCACGCGCCCGGACTACGTGAAGGTCCGCGCGCAGGACCGCCACGGCGAATGGTTCGAGGTCGAGGGCCATGGTCTGACGGCGCGCGCTTTCTGCCACGAGATTGACCACCTTGACGGTGTTCTGTTCATCGACAAGGCCATCCGGATGCTCTCTCCCGAGGAGCTCGAGCAGCAGGCGAAGGGGTGAGGCGCATGCGCATCGTGTTTATGGGCACGCCGGATTTCGCGGCCGTGTCCCTGCAGCGCCTGCTCGACGAGCGGTTTGACGTGGTCGGTGTGTTCACGCAGCCGGACAAGCCGAAAAATCGCGGCATGAAGCTCCAGCCGAGTCCGGTCAAGGAGATCGCGCTCGCGGCGGGGCTCCCGGTGTTCCAGCCGGCAAAGATGCGTGATGGCACGGCGCTGGCCGATCTTCAAAGCCTGCAGCCGGACATTCTCGTCGTTGTGGCCTATGGCCGCATCCTGCCGGATGATCTGCTCGCAGTGGCTCCTTATGGTGCGGTGAACGTCCATGGCTCGCTGCTGCCGAAGTACCGCGGCGCCGCGCCGATCCAGTGGGCGGTGCTCAACGGCGATGCCGTGACCGGCGTTTCGACCATGTACCTCGACCGCGAGATGGACACCGGTGACGTGATCTATACCGCGCAGACACCGGTCGGCGAGTTTGAGACGGCCGGAGAGCTCTTTGACCGTCTGGCGGTCATGGGGGCGGACCTGCTCGTGCGCACGCTGCGCGACATCGCCGCGGGTACCGCGCCGCGCACGCCGCAGGATCATAGTCAGGCGACGTATACACGCCCGCTCACGCGCGACGATTCGCCCATCGACTGGACCCAGTCCCCGCGCGCGATCATCAAGCATATCTGCGGTCTGGAGCCGTGGCCCGTCGCAACGGCGGAGCTCGGCGGCCAGACGTTCAAGATCCATGCGGCGGATTATTCCGAGCGCACGACGCACAAAGCGCCCGGCACCATCGTGGCCGCCGGGAAGGACGGCGTTACGGTCGCCTGCGCCGGTGGGCAGACGGTGCGCATCACGCAGCTGCAGGCGCCGGGGAAAAAGCGCATGTCGGCGGCCGACTACCTGCTCGGGCACACGCTGCCCGTTGAGGATTGACCATGGTCATGACTGCCCGGGAAGCCGCCTGGACCGCGCTGCAGCGCTGGCGCAAAAACGGCGCATGGTCGGATGCCGCGCTCAATGCCGTCCTGCAAAGTGCGCAGCTGGAGCCGCGCGACGCTGCGCTCGCAGCGCGCATTTGCTACGGCACGCTGCAGAATCTGACCCTGCTGGATCATTGCCTTTGTGCCTACTGCACGACGCCGCTGCAAAAGCTCGAGCCGAAGGTGCTCGACCTGCTGCGGCTGTCGGCCTATCAGATCGTGCTGCTGGATAAAGTCCCGCCGCGCGCTGCCGTGAACGAGGCGGTCGCGCTCTGCCGCAAGGGCGGCTGCGCGCGTGCATCCGGTCTCGTCAACGCGGTGCTGCGCCGCGTGGCGGAGCACCGGGACGCGCTGCCGGAGATCCCGGGCACGGGCACGGCGGACTATCTTGCCGTGCGCTACAGCCACCCGCGGTGGCTGGCGCAGCTGTATATCGACGCGCATGGCTATGCGTTTGCCGAGCGGGCGCTGGCGGCGAACAATGCCGATGCACCGGCCTGCCTGCAGGTGAACACCATGAAAACGACGGCGGATGCTCTCATGGCGTCCCTGCACGCGGACGGCATCGAGACGGAGCCGCACCCGTGGCTTCCGGATGCGCTGCTGTGCCGCGGCGGCAATCTGGCGGCCGCGCACGCTTTTGCCGACGGATGGTTTTATGTGCAGGACGCGGCCGCACACTGCGCGGCGCTCGTTTCCGGCGCGCAGCCGGGCATGCGCGTGCTCGATGCCTGCGCTGCCCCCGGCGGGAAAAGTTTCGCCGCCGCGGTGCAGATGCGCGATCAGGGATGTATGATTTCCTGCGATATTCACGAAAATAAATGGAAGCGCATCCGTTCCGGTGCCGAGCGGCTGGGCCTGACGTGCATTTCAACGCGCACGATGGACGCCCGCAGCCCGGATGCGGACCTGCTCGGCGCGATGGACGTGGTGCTGGCCGATGTGCCGTGCTCCGGGCTGGGCGTCATCCGCAAGAAGCCGGAGATCCGCTTCAAGGATCCCGCAGAGCTCGAGCGTCTGCCGGCTATCCAGCGGGACATTCTTGCCGGCCTTGCGCCGTGCGTGAAGCCCGGCGGCGTGCTGGTGTATTCCACGTGCACGGTGCTCGCGCGGGAGAATGAGGACGTGGTGCGTGATTTCCTGCGCGCGCATCCGGAGTTTTCGCCGGAGGCATTTTCGCTGCCGCTTCCGGGTGCGGACGCATCCGACGGTATGTTCACCTTCTGGCCGCAGGAACACGGCACGGACGGATTTTTTGTTTGTAAGCTGAGGAGACACGAATGAGAGACATCAAAGCCATGCTCCCCGAGGAGATCGCGGCGGCCCTCGCCGAAATGGGGCAGCCGAAATACCGCGCCAAGCAGATCTTTCAATGGCTCGCGCGCGGTGTGACGTCGTTTGACGAGATGACGAACCTGTCCAAGGACCTGCGCGCCGCACTCTCGGAGCGCTTTTATATCTCAAAGCTCGAGATGCTGCGCAAGCAGGTGTCGGCCATTGACGGGACGATCAAATATCTCTGGCAGCTCGGCGACGGCAACGCCGTCGAGACTGTCGTCATGCACTATAAGCACGGCAACACGGTCTGCATCTCCTCGCAGGTCGGCTGCCGGCAGGGGTGCGCGTTCTGCGCGTCCACGATCGGCGGCCTGATCCGCAACCTCGAGCCGTCGGAAATGCTCGATGAGGTGCTCTATTCCGAGCGGGAGTCCGGCAGCAAGATCTCCAACATCGTCCTCATGGGCATCGGTGAGCCGCTCGATAACTTTGACAACGTTATGCGCTTTCTTGAGCTGGTCAACCACCCGGATGGAGAAAACATCGGCATGCGGCATATTTCGCTGTCCACGTGCGGTCTCATCGAGCGCTTTGACGATCTGGCGGCGCGCGACCTGCAGCTGACGCTGTCGGTCTCCCTGCATGCGCCGGACGATGCTACCCGCTCGAAGATCATGCCGGCCAACCACGGCCGCGGCGTGGCAGCGCTCATTGACGCCTGCGCCCGGTATTATGAAGCGACTGGCCGGCGCATTTCGTTTGAATATGCCATGATCGACGGCGTGAACGACACGCCGGAGCATGCCAGACTGCTGGCCAAACACGCGCGGCGCGTCTGCGCGCACGTGAACCTTATCCCGCTCAATCACGTGGAAGAGCGCGCGTTCCGGCCGTCCACGCCGGAGCATCTCAAGGCGTTCATCCGCATTCTGGAGCAGGCGGGCGTGAACGTGACCGTGCGCCGTAAGCTCGGCAGCGATGTGGATGCATCCTGCGGCCAGCTGCGCAAAAAGGTCGCCGATCACCGCGCCTGAATGGGGGAAGGGGCCATGAACTGCTTTGCACAGTCGGACAGAGGAACCGTCCGCAAGGAGAATCAGGATCGCGCCGCCTGTGCGCACATCCGGCGCAAGGGCTGCACCGTCGCCGTCGTCTGCGACGGGATGGGCGGCGCCGCCGGGGGAAAGCTCGCGAGCGATCTGGCAGCATCCACGTTTCTGGCGGATTTTCGCTGTGAAATGCAAGCGGGCAGCGCGGTCGAGCCCGCCATGCGCCATGCCTGCGATGCTGCTAACAGCGCCGTTTATGAGCGCGCGTGCGCAGAGCCGGATCTGCGCGGTATGGGCACGACGATCGTCGCTGCCTGTGTGCGGTACGGCCGGCTGACGGTGCTGCATGTCGGCGACAGCCGTGCGTATCTGGCCGGACTGCGCCGGATGCAGCAGCTGACGACGGATCACTCGCTCGTGCAGGAGTTGGTCGCGAGCGGCCAGGTATTGCCGGAGCAGGCGCACCGCCACCCGCGGCGGAACGTGATCACGCGCGCCGTCGGTGTCGGCCCCAAGGTGGAGCCGGACTGCCGCACGCTGCCGTTTCCGCTGGGGGCGCGGCTGCTGCTGTGCACGGATGGTCTGTCCAACACGCTCTCGGAGGCCCAGATGTATGATTTTTGCCGCAGCTCGCGGGATGCAAAGCAGATCTGCAGCCGCCTGATCGCGGCGGCGCTGGCACGCGGCGCACGCGACAATGTGACCGCGCTCGTTCTTTTCCGCTGAAGCGCAACAGGGGGATCACTATGGAACAATCAATGAATCGCTATATTGGCCAGATGCTCGATGACCGCTACGAGATCCTGGAGATCATCGGCAGCGGCGGCATGTCGGTCGTCTACAAGGCCATGTGCCACAAGCTGCACCGCTATGTCGCCGTCAAGATCCTGCGCGATGAGATGGCGGCGGACGCCGAACTGAAAAACCGCTTCCAGGCGGAGGCGCACGCGGTCGCCATGCTCTCGCAGCCGAATATCGTCTCGGTTTACGATGTCGGCCACAGCGGCGAGACGGAGTATATCGTCATGGAGCTCATTGAGGGCGAAACACTCAAGCAGCGCATGGCGGAGCACGGTGTATTCGGCGCCGCAGAGGCGCTGAACTACGCCACGCAGATCTGCAAGGCGCTGCAGCACGCGCATGCCCACGGCATCGTCCACCGGGACATTAAGCCGCAGAACATCATGATTACAAACGACGACATGGTCAAGGTCGCTGATTTCGGCATCGCCGCGCTTGAGAATATCCACGAGGAGCGCAGCGGCCAGGCCATCGGCTCCGTGCACTATATCGCGCCCGAGCAGGCCAAGGGCCTCAATGCCGACGCACGCAGCGACCTGTATTCCCTCGGCGTCGTGCTCTATGAGATGCTCACGGGCCACCTGCCGTATGACGCGGACACGCCGGAGGAGATCGCGCTCATGCACATCGCTGGCAGCGCCAAGCCGCCGCGGGAGTGGAACAGCGACATCCCAGAGGAGCTCGAGCGCATCACGCTCCGCGCTATGGAGCCGGACCTGCGCAAGCGCTATCAGTCGGCGGGGGAGATGCTCAAAGCGCTCAACGCCTGCAAAAAGCACCTCAACCAGCAGCGCCCGCTTTCCGAGCGGCGCCGGGAGAGTGCGGAGAAAAAGGACTCCTTTTTCGGTGTGGGTCAGGACCTGACGGAGGAGGCATACCAGCGCCGGCGCAAGCGGGCCAAGCGCGTGAGCTATTTCACGGGCATTTTCTCGGTTGGCGTCTTTGCCATTTTGTTGTTTGTGTTCCTGTGGAATTTCTGGCTTGAGGATCTGTTCCGCACGGCGGAGCGCGTGGATGTGCCGGACTTTACCGGCAAGTCCTACGAGGCGGTCGTCAACGATAAGCAGTATGCCGACTACCACTTCACGGTCGTGTACACGGTCGATCCCGACGTGCCGGACGGTGTTATCATCGAGCAGGACCCGGTCGCGGGCAAGAGCCGCATGCGCGTCTCGGACGGTATCAACGTGCAGCTCACCGTCAGCACCGGCGTCGTCATGACCGATGTGCCGTATGTCATCAATGAGGACTACGAAGCGGCGACGGCCGCGCTCGAAAAGTCCGGCTTTACGGTCACGACGGAGTTTCAGGCTTCGAAGGACGTGACGGCGAAGTATGTCATCAGCTGCGAGCCCGCGCCCGGCGAAAAGGCGGCCGCCGGTTCCAGCGTGAAGCTGATCGTCAGCGGCGGTCCCGAGCTGCGCCCGGTCACGGTGCCCGACCTGTCGGAGTTGACGGAGTCGGCCGCCATCGCGCGCATCGAGAGCAGCGGCCTGTGCTACGGCGGCACGTATAAAGAGGCCAACGATGCCAAGCAGGGCACGGTCTTCAAGCAGAGTGCGCCGGCCAACACACAGCTCACGGAGTACAGTAAGGTCTATATTTGGGTCTCCGACGGGCCGGCAAAACCGTAAAGAGATAAAGGAGCAACAACGCTTATGGTGCAGGGTGTCATCATCAAGGCGCTCAGCGGCTTTTACTATGTGGCCGCCGGCGATCAGATCGTGGAGTGCAAGGCCCGCGGCCGCTTTCGGTACGATGGGTGCAGTCCGCTGGTCGGCGACCGCGTGGAGGTCAGCTTCGACGCGCACGGCAAGGGCCGCATCGACACCGTCCTGCCGCGGCGCAATGCGTTCATCCGCCCGGCGGTGGCAAACATTGACCAGCTCATCATGATCGCGGCGAACGTCAATCCGGTCACGGACCCGTTTCTGATCGACCGTGTGGTCGCCATTGCGGAAAACGCGGACTGCGAGCCGGTCGTCTGCCTCAATAAGTGCGACCTTGACCCGGCGGACCATCTCTATGAGATCTACCGCTCCATCGGCTTTCGCGTCCTGCGCACGAGCGCGGCGACCGGACTCGGTCTGGACGAGCTGCGCGATGCACTGCGCGGCAAAACCAGCGCCTTCACCGGCAACTCCGGCGTCGGCAAATCGAGCCTGCTCAATGCGCTCGATGCGTCGTTCAGCATTGCGACCGGCGCCGTCAGCGAGCGGCTCGGCCGCGGCAAGCACACGACGCGCCATGTCGAGCTCTACGCGCTTGGAGCGGATACGTTCGTCGCCGATACGCCGGGCTTTGCCTCGTTTGAGGTGGACATGGTCGATCCTATCTCGTGTGAGAATCTGCAATATGCCTTCCGGGAGTTCCGGCCGTACATCGGCCAGTGCCGCTTTCGCGACTGCGCGCACCTGAAAGAGCCCGGCTGCGCCGTTCTCGCCGCCGTGGAAGCCGGCAAGATCGCGCCGGAGCGCCATGAGAGTTATGCGCGCCTGTACGCGCTCTCGGCCCAGGTCTGCGACTGGGAAAAGAAGAAGTGACGCACCAAAGCACCGCCCTCCGCATACACTGTAGGGAGAACCTGCAAGCGGAGGGCGGTGCTTTATGTTTCGACGGCGGGGGATTTGCTTCTGGATCGGCATCGCGTGCGTGGTCGCCGGTGTGTTCATCATTCTGGCGCTGGTGCTGCCGGCCGGCTTCTGGTGGTTTGTGCTCGGCGGTGCGCTCATTGCGGCAGGCGTGTGGCTGCTGCGCTGTTGATGGCGGCATAACCGGCGTGTGCCCGGCATAAGGATGTACAAAAACGACAAGGAGCACATCTTTATGGAACTACAACTGGGCAAGCAGAAACGCATGATGTACGCGCGGGTGTTTGACCGCACGGAGGAGGAGACCTGCAGCGCGGACGCCGTTGTGCCCGACGCACTGGAGGATATCGGCGCGATCGTGGTCACGGAGGGCACGTTCTGCCTCTGGAATCTGGACTTTTCGGACAAGAGCGCGCAGATCGAGGGCAGCGTCGCGGCCGATGTGGTCTACGCGGAGGAGGGCGGCGCGCTGCGCAGCTTCCCGGTGGAGCTGCCGGTGAAGGTGCGCATCAGCGGCGAGACGCTCTCGCCGGACGTGCGGCCGTGGCTGCGCTGCACGCTCGCCGCGCTGGATGCGCGCGCGGTCAATTCGCGCAAGGTGCGCGTCACGGCGCGGCTGAGCCTGTGCCTGCGCGCCTACCGGGAGATGGAGCTCGCACTCACGGACCGCATCGAGGGTGACGGCGGTGCGGTGTTCACGCGCACGGAAACGCTCCGTGTGCAGGTGCCGGTGTCCGTGGAGGAAAAGACATTCACCGCTTCGGAGACGCACCGCTTCACGGCCGGGCAGCCGGAGGCGGACCGTCTGCTCTGCCACACGGAGACGGTGCTGCTCGATGATGTCAGCGTTGTCGGCAGCCGCGTGATCCTGCAGGGACGCGTATGCGCGGCGGTTTCCTACCTCCAACTGGGACAGATGTGCCCGACGGTCGAGACCTTCGAGACGCAGTTTTCGCAAATGCTTGACTGCCCGGCGGACACATCGCCGTGCCTGCTGCACACGACCGTCAACCTCACGGCGGCCTACCTGAACGTGAGCGCCGCGGCCGACGGCGCGGCGCTGGAGGCTGAGTACCATCTCGTCGCGCAGACGGTGTGCCTTGCGGATGCGGAGGTAGATTGCGTCACAGACGCCTACTGCAACACAGCGGAGCTCACGCTCGAGCGCGAGACGGTACCGGCCGGCACCGTGCAGCCGGGAGAGCCGCTGCGCCTGTCGGCGGAGGGCACGATCGCGTGCGAGGCGGGCGCGCTGACCGTCGTGTTCCGGCGCGCCGTGGTCTGCGGGCTGACGGAGGATGGCTGTGACGTGCTCGTCCGCCTGCTCGTGACGGATGCCGAGCAGCGCGTCTCCTGCATGGAAAAGCGCCTGCACCTGCCGCTCGAGCCGGAAAACGGCGCGCGGCTGGAACTGTTGAGCGTGCAGCCGGAGGAACCGGCGGTGACGGTCACGGCGGATGGGTTTCTGATCCGCGTGACGGTGACGGCGCGGACGGCCGCGCTTCAGGAGCCCGGCTTCCGGCAGGTCACCGGTGCAACGGCGCAGGAGCGCGCCTGTCCATATGCCTCCGTGCCGTCACTGACGATCGTGCGCTGGGGCGGGGAGGACCTGTGGGCGCTTGCCAAGCGCTACTGCTCGAGCGAGCAGCTCATCCGCGAGACGAACGGTCTCACGGACGAGGCCGCCATGGCCGAACCGCCGCAATATCTCCTCATTCCCAAAACACAGGCGTAGTTTTCGCGCAAATATGCGGATTTTTCTTGCCACGCGGCCCGGAGTGTGCTAAAATATTCAAAGCATTTTAGCAAGAGGAGTTGTGACTATGTCCGGACATTCCAAGTGGCATAATATACAGAAAACCAAAGGCGCGCAGGACGCCAAGCGCGCGCAGGCGTTCACGAAGATCGCCCGCGAGATGATCGTGGCCGTCAAAGAGGGCGGCAGCGGCGACCCCAATAACAATTCCCGCCTCGCAGCTGTCATCGCCAAGGCGAAAGCCGCCAACATGCCGAATGACAACATCAAGCGCACGATCGACAAGGCGCTCGGCTCCGGCAACACGGATAACTACGAGTCCATCACTTACGAAGGCTACGGCCCGTCCGGTGTCGCCATCATCGTCGAGACGATGACCGATAACCGCAACCGCACCGCCTCCGAGGTGCGCCACTACTTTGATAAGTACGGCGGAAACATGGGTGCGACCGGCTGCGTGTCGTGGTCGTTTGATAAGAAGGGCGTCATCGTCATCAATGACGAGGATCAGGAGCTCGAGGAAGACAAGGTCATGGAGGACGCGCTCGAAGCCGGTGCGGCGGACTTTGCGCCTGACGAGGGTGTTTACACGGTCTATACCGATCCAGACGATGTGGCATCGGTGGCCGAGGCGCTCACGAACGACGGCTATGAGCTGCTGAGCGCGCAGGTGGAGATGGTGCCGCAGAACACCATCAAGCTCACCGATGAGGGCGACATCAAAAACCTCCAGAAGATGCTTGACATGTTCGAGGACAACGAAGATGTCCAGAACGTGTGGCACAACTGGGAAGAGTGATCTTTATACGCGTAAAGCGACCGCGGCCGATCCGGCTGCGGTCGCTTTTTGCCAAAAAGATGAATATTTTGTGAACTTTTTGGTTGTAAATCGTAAAATAATGTGCTAGGATACAACCATGGGGCGATGCTTTCGCTCAAAGATATCAACGGAGGGAAATGAGATGAAATACTGCAGTCAATGCGGCAAAGAGCTGGTGGACGAAGCGGTCATGTGCCCGAACTGCGGCTGCGCGGTGCAGGCGCCGGTAAGCCAGCAGGAGGATAAACCGTCGACAGGTCTGAACATACTGGCGTTTTTGTTCCCGCTGGTCGGTCTGATCCTGTTCCTGTGCTTCCAGAAGACGACGCCGGTGCGCGCCAAAGCGATCGGCAAATGGGCGCTGATTGGCTTTATCGTCGGCGTTGCGCTCTCGATCCTGAGCGGGGTTCTGGGTGCCTTAGCTTCGTAAAGCGTGCGTGCGGGTGAAATGCAATCGCTGCATTTCACCCGCATTTTACATATACATGGTTTTGAATTTCACGCAAAAATGCTATCATGACCTCTAAATCACTTTTGGAGGCGATCGTGTGAAGCATCCAAAGCTCTGGGACAGCATTTCGACCATTCTGGTTCTGTTTGGTCTTGGTCTGTACGGCAGCAGCTGCTACTATGGCGTCTGGGCGCTGGTATATGCGGCGCTGGGGTGCGTCGTGTTGGGCGCGCTCATCGCCGTGTGCACACAGCGCTGCCCGTTTTGTCACCGTTATCTTGGCATGATGTTTTTCTCCGGCAAGAAAACATACTGCCCGCACTGCGGCAGTAACGTGTGTGCGGACAGAAATGTTTGACAGCGCCGTTATTTTCAGCTATGCTGGCTATGACGATCATGCGAAAGCGGGGATACCATGAAACTTGGCCTGTGCCAGATGCCGGTCACGGCGTCCAAAACGGAGAATTTTGCGACTATGCGCCGCTATGTGCACGATGCCGCTGCGGCCGGCTGCGATCTGGTCGTGCTGCCGGAGATGTGGTGCTGCCCATATGACAATGCGGCGTTCACAGACTATGCCGAGCCGCAGGGCGGCCAGACGTGGCAGCTGCTGCGCGGCACGGCGCGCGAATACGGCGTCTGGCTCGTGGCGGGTTCTGTGCCGGAGCGCGACGGGGACGCGATCTACAACACCTGCTACGTGTTTGACCCGCAGGGAACGCAGCGGGCGAAGCATCGCAAGGTACACCTGTTCGATATTGACGTGGCGGGCGGCCAGCGCTTTTTCGAGTCTGACACGCTCTCGCCCGGTCAGCGATACACGCTCGTGGACACGCCGTTCGGAAAACTCGGCGTGGCGATCTGCTTTGACGTGCGCTTTGCCGAGCTCTTTCGTATTCTGGCGCTCGAGGGCGCGCAGCTGATCGTGGTGCCGGCGGCGTTCAATATGACGACCGGTCCGGCGCATTGGGAACTGCTGTTTCGCGCGCGGGCGCTGGACAATCAGTGCTTTGTCGCGGGCTGCGCTCCGGCGCGGGACGAGACGGCGGGCTATGTTTCCTATGCGCACTCGCTCGTGTGCGACCCGTGGGGGCGCGTGCAGGCACAGGCGGAGGCGGCGCCGCAGCTGCTGATCTGTGACATGGACCTTGCGGAGACGGACGCCGTTCGTGCACAGATCCCGGTCCTGAGTGCGCGGCGAACGGACTTGTATCAACTGAAATATGAAAAAGACTCGTGAACTTCACGAGTCTTTTTCTGTAATGTCCGTGACGGTCAATTTTTGTCCAGCCACGGTGAATTTCACCTCATAGCCGCCGAATTCCAGCCCGTAGACGCGGCTGGCGTCCGCCTGATATCGCGGGCGCGGGTCCTGTGCGAGCACGCCGATGAGCGCGTCGCGCTTTTCAACCGGGAAGCGGGCCAGCAGCTCTGGCGGGATATCCACCGTCAGCGCATGCATCTCCACCTGCCCGGTGAAGCCCTCCGTCGCTTCCGGGTGGCAGTCGGCGTAGGGAACATAGGGCTTGATGTCATAGATCGGCGTGCCGTCCATCAGATCCGCCCCGGCGACATGGAGCACCGGGCCGTGCGTGTCCGAAAATTCGATCCGTTCCAGACGCACGCACGACAGACCGATGGGGTTTGGCCGGAACGGGGAGCGCGTGGCGAACACCCCCATGCGCACATTGCCGCCAAGGCGCGGCGGCCGCACGGTCGGCGACCAGTCGGCGCGCACATTCTCGGAAAATTCCCAGATGAGCCAAATGTGCGAGAACGCTTCCAGCCCGCGCACGGCGTCGCGGCTGCGAAATTCCGGCTCGAAAATGATCTCGGCCTGTAAACTCCCGACTACGCCGCTCTGGCGCGGGATGCCGAACTTCGTGGCAAAGTCGCTGTGGATGTGTGCGATCGGTCTCATAGCTCCATCTCCTCTGCGGTTTGACATACGTGGCGCACGCAGCACTGGTCACACATCGGCTTGCGTGCCGTACACACGGCGCGGCCATGCAGCACGAGCCGGTGGCAGAAGTCGGATGATTCCTCCGGCGGCAGGATGGCGCGCAGCGCGCTCTCGATCTTGACGGGATCTTTCAGCCCGTCCACGAGTCCCATACGGTTCGAGAGTCGGATGCAGTGCGTGTCCACGACCACGGCGGGCTTGTGGTACACATCGCCGAGAATGAGATTGGCCGTCTTGCGCCCAACGCCGGGCAGGGAAGTGAGGGCCTCCATCGTGTCCGGCACGCGGCCGCCGTATTCCGCGGCGAGCTTGCGCGCGCACAGGACGATATCGCGCGCCTTTGCCCGGTAAAAGCCGCAGGAATGGACATAGGGCTCCACGTCCTCCGGTTCGGCGGCAGCAAACGCCTCGAGCGTCGGGAAGCGCGCATACAGCGCCGGCGTGACCTGGTTGACGCGCTCGTCGGTGCACTGCGCGGCCAGCCGCACGGCAAACAGCAGTTCATAATCTTTCTGATATTGCAGGGAGCAGTCCGCGGGGTAGGCCTGTGCCAGACAGCGGAGGATCTCCTGCACTTGTTCCGGTGTGCGCATATTGTTCACCTCTCCGGCAGTGTAGCACATTTTGCGCC
>CAKTNQ010000013.1:0-44020 GCA_934589185.1 uncultured Oscillospiraceae bacterium
TCCCGCGGCAACGCCCGCAGCCTCGCGACCGTGTACGAAGTGCCGCCCTACAACCTGGAGCCGGGCTTCAACATGGACAACATCGCCGCCATCAAGGCGCGCGTGAACATCCCGGTCATCGGCGTCGGCCGCATTGTCGACCCCGCGCTGGCCGATCAGCTCATCCGTGAGGGCAAGATCGACATGGTCGCCGTCGGCCGTGCGCAGCTTGCCGATCCCGAGTGGTGCAACAAGTCCAAGGAAGGCCGTGAGGCGGAGATCCGCCGCTGCATCGGCTGCACCGAGGGCTGCTACGACAAGGTCATCGATCCGAAGGCCAAGCACATCACCTGCACCCGCAACCCGGCGCTCTGCCTGGAGTACAAGGGCCTCCCGAAGCCGGAGAAGGCCAAGAACGTCATGGTCATCGGCGCCGGCATCGGCGGTCTGATGGCAGCCGAGTACCTCAAGGCCCGCGGCCACAACCCGACCGTTTACGAAGCCACGCAGACCCCCGGCGGTCACTTCGTCCTGGCCGGCAAGGCCCCGAAGAAGCAGGCCTTCACCGACGCTGTGATGTGGGACGTCGAAGAGTGCAAGCGCATGGGCATTGAGATCAAGACCGGTGTCACCGTGACGCCCGAGCTCATCAAGGAAGTCAAGCCCGACCAAGTGATCGTCGCCACCGGCGCGCACTATGTCGCCCCGAACATTCCGGGTCTCGACACCGCGAAGGACGTCTATGTGGCTGAGGACGTGCTGGCCGGCAAGGCCATGCCGAAGGGCGAAACCATCATCCTCGGCGGCGGCGGCGTTGGCTGCGAGACCGCGCAGTTCCTCATCGAGCACGGCGTGACCGATGTGCGCGTGATGGATTCCAAGCGCGTCGGCAACAAGATGGGCATGCTGCGCACCATGTTCCTCGACATCGAGTACCCCGGCGATACCATCAAGAAGAGCCGCGGCTCCAAGGTCACCAACATCGGCGACCACGAGATCACCTACGCGTTCACGAACAAGGCCAAGAAGACCGTCGAGAAGACCCGCCACTTTGATTCCCTCGTCATCGCCACCGGCATGCACTCGCGCCCGACGCAGGATCTGACCGACGCCTGCAGCGAGCTCGGCATCCCCTGCGACGTGATCGGCAGCGCCAAGAAGGCTGACATGGGCATCGAAGCCACTGCCGACGCTTACGCCGTCGCCATGAACGTCTGAACACGGATAACAGATTAGGAGGCTATCATCATGACAGTTGAAGAACGTCTCGAAGCACTCGAGAAAGAAGTGCAGCAGCTCAAGGACGTGCAGGCCATCAAGGAGCTCAAGAGCAAGTATTTCCGCGCGCTCGACACCAAGAACTGGGACGAGCTGGAGACGACCATGACCCCGAACATCTCCACTGCTTACTCCAACGGCAAGCTCGTCTTCCACGGCCCGAAGGAGATCACCAACTACTTCAAGGAGTCCATGCCCGATACCGAGATCACCCTGCATCAGGGCCACAACCCGGTCATCTGGTTTGAGAGCGACACCGTTGCCTACGGCAAGTGGTACCTGCAGGACAACCTGATCTTCGCCGAGGGCAACCCCTACTGCGGCACGCAGATCCAGGGCTCGGCCATCTACACCGACAAGTACGTCAAGGTCGACGGCCAGTGGCTGATCGAGGATACCGGCTACCTGCGCGTGTACGAGGAGTCCTTCCAGCGCGACAAAACGCACCGCATCCGCATCAACATGTTCCGCCCGAAGAAAAAGAAAGTCATCAAGAAGAAATAAATAACCCGCTTGATTCAAGCCGTCGTACATCCGATGTATGGCGGCTTGAATCAAAATACGCGGAAAATCCCTGCGAATGGAGCGTGATCCCTGTGCTGAAAAAACTGCGGCACAAAATCTACCGCAAGATCCGCTTTCAGACCTGGTACCGCAAGGCGAACTACTATCACCGCAAGCGGAACGATCTGAACAAGACTATTGCCCAGTACCGCGGCGTGGACGTGCTGAGCAACAAAAAGCGCCTGTACCGTCTGCGGCGCGACATGATCCGGAGCCTGTTCCGCTACGGCTCGTACTACAACGAATATTTTCTCTTCGGCTATGAGGGAAAGGATGCCGCCTACCGCGACAGCTTCATCACCGAGGGTGTGCGCATGAGCTACTACCCGCGCATGAACGACCCGAAGAACACAAACATGCTCGAGAACAAGTACCTGACGTATCAGAAGTTCCGCGATTTTTACGGCCGCGACGTGCTGCGCATCAAAAAAGGCGCGCAGCCCACGCCCGCCGCGCTCGAGGCGCTGCGCAATTTCACGCAGGCACACCCGGATTACATCGTCAAGCCCATTTATGCCGCCTTTGGCAAGGGCGTACATACGGCGTCCATCCGCGACTACCCCTATCTCGAGGCTGCGCACGCCGCCTACAGCGCACACGGCGCCATCCTCGAGCAGATCATCGAGCAAGGCGAGGCGCTCTCGCGCATCCACCCGCAGTCGGTCAACACGCTGCGCATTCCGACGGTCGTCCTGGCCGACGGTGAGGTGCGGCTGTTTCACCCCACGCTGCGCGTCGGCCGCGGTGAGGGCATCATCGACAATTTCAGCGCCGGCGGCATCAGCGCGCTCATCGATCCTGAGACCGGGTGCATCTGCTCCAACGGCGCGGACAAAAAGGGCCATCGCTACGTGACGCATCCGGACACCGGCGTGCGCTTTCGCGGCTATCCCCTCCCGGAGTGGGACAAGGCTGTGGACATGGTCAAAACGGCCGCGCGCATGGTGCCCGGCAACCACTACTGCGGCTGGGACCTTGCCTACAGCACCCACGGCTGGTGCATGGTCGAGGCCAACTGCACCGCACAGATGGGCGGCATGCAGATCATCACGCAAACCGGCAGAAAGGCAGAACTGGAAGCGCTCATCGCGCAGATGTGACGCCGCTGCCGTAAATAAGCAAAGGAAGCCAACAACGACGACATCGAAAGGAGAAAAAAACCATGACTGAACTTGAAAAACTCGTAGAAAAAGACGCAATCCGTGACCAGTACTACGTTTACGCCCGCGCGCTCGACCGCATCGACAACCCGCTCGGCAAGACCGTGTTCGCCGAGGACGCGCAGGTCGACTACGGCCCGACCTACAAGGGCACCGGCTACGGCTTCATCGACATGATGCTCAAGATGCACCGCAAGATGGTCTCCACGCACCACGTCATGACCAACATCCTCATCAAGCTCAATGAGGACGGCACCAAGGCCGCCGCCGAGGCTTACATGTACGCCGCCTGCAAGTATCGTAACGGCATGGTCGTCGTGGCGCGCTGCCGCGATATCGACCTCTGGGAGAAGCGCGACGGCAAGTGGCTCGTCGTCAAGCGCACCGTCGCCGGCGACAACACCATGATCCTGCACCCCGACTTCGCGCCCGACTACAACAACGGCCGCGACAAGGTCAAGGATCCGTCCTACGACTACTTCGAGACCATCGAGTAATTCCATGGCGACGCGAAACATCCCATTCCCCGACAAAGTCCGGGACATGGTACTGGACGTCATCACGCACGTCCGCCGTCAGGAATACACGCCCGAGCAGCTGTGCCAGCTCCAGAAGATCATCGAGTGCAAGTACTTCTACTGGTGGTGCATGGACATGAAAAAAGAGGAGTATGTGATGGAGCTGTTCACGGACGACTTCCGCTACTACCTCAATGGCCATCTCGCCGTCAAGGACAAACTCCTGCAGGCCCGCAACGCCAAATGGTGCAACAAGGACATGCAGACGATGCACATGGGCCATCAGCCGATGATCTGGCTGATCGATGACACGCACGCGCGCGGGGTCTTCCAATACGAGGACCATATGTGCTATTATGATGACAACGAGGTCCTGCAGGGCTGGCTGGTCTACTGCGACGATTTCGTCAAGGGCGACGACGGTGCGTGGCGCATCCAGAAGCTGCGCATGGCCTATCGCGAGATGGACGGCAGCTTCCGCAGCACAATGGTACCCAAGGACTGGGTGCCGGATGAATGGGACACACCAAACTACTAAGCAAACGAGGAAGCCGCACATTCGTGCGGCTTCCCTGCCGCCTCATTTTCTCAAAAGCATCCCGGCGGATGCCTTTGAAAAGCTGAGGAAGCTCCAAATCTGACGCAGGAGAATGCAACATGGAACAAAAACGGACACTGAGCAGCTGGATCTCCGCACGCAGATACATCCGCGACTTCGCCGCGGATTACGCTGCCCGGCACGGCGAGGACGCCGCCGAGATCGAAAAGGACATCCTGCAGGCCAAGAAGATCAACCACATCTCGCTCAACGAATACGAGTGGGTCGGCTATCACGACCGCACGGAGGCGCAAAAGCGCACCATGTCCACGCTCTGGACGCGCGCGGAGTTCCGCAAGAACTTCACCGACCGACGCTACATCGCGATCCTGATGAACAAATACATCTTCTCCAAGGTCTTTTCCGACTTTTACGGCCGCCGCTGCGTACAGGCGTCCGCCGTGGACGCGGCGCTGCTGCGCACGCTCGCAGGCGACGCCGGTAAGGTCGTCTACAAGCCCAACTGCAAGGGTCAGGGCACGGGCGTGCGCATCCTCCCGGCGGCGACCGAAGCCGAGCAGGCGGACGCGCTCGCGTATCTGCGCGCAAATTCCGGCGGCATCGTGGAAGAATACATTCAGCAGCACCCGACGCTCGCGCAGCTCAATCCCGGCGCCGTGAGCATCGTGCGCTTTTACACCGTGACCGCACCGTCCGGGACATATCTGTTCGCCCCGGTGCTCACGACCGCCATTGAAAAGGACATCTCCAACGGCTGTCAGGACGCGCTGACTGCGATGATCGACATCCGCACCGGCGTCGTGCTCACGGACGCCGTGGATCAGAACAATTTCATTGACTATCACACGCACCCGGTCACGGGCGTGCCGTTCCCCGGCCTGCAGCTCCCGTTCTGGGAGGAAACCATCGACATGATGCGCCGCGCCGTGCCGCTCGCGAGCAAGATCTCCAACATCGGCTGGGACGTGACCATGACTGCGGACGGCCCGCTCATCATCGAGGCCAACACCATCCCCGGCTTCAACACCGCGCAGTACCGCGGCTACGCCTGGGTCACGGACGGGTACGGCTATCAGCCGCTGTTTGACGAGCTCAACGGCCGCCCATTCGTCAATAACGACCACTACGCGCGCGTGCTTCTGAAGCTCGACTAACATCTCACGGAGGTTCCGGTATGGAAGCTGTTCTCTCGGTCGCCTTTGGCGTCTGGATCGTCATCACCGCATTCGTCTACCGGGCCGTGACGGGCCCAAAGCGCGGGGACGGGCAGAAAAAATGAATCTGTATTTCCTGGGAATTCTGGCCGCGCTCGTCGTGTTCTTCGCCGTCGGCATCGGCGCAGGGCGCATGGTCAAGGATACGAACGACTACTACGTCTCCGGCCGCAACGCGCCGACGCTGCTGATCGTCGGGTCGCTCATCGCGTCGTTTCTCTCGACGGGCGCCTTTCTCGGCGACACGGGCGAGGTCTACTCCGGCTTTTTCATCGGCATCGTGACTGTCGGCGTCATTCAGGCGACGGGCTATATCTACGGCGCCGGGTTCTTCGGCCGGTACATCCGCCGGAGCGAGGTGACGACGCTGCCGGAGTATTTCGGCCGCCGCTTCTGCTCGAAGCGCCTGCGCCGGCTCTCGGCCGTCATTTTGCTCGTGTCCGTGAGCGCATACCTGCTCAGTGCCATTCAGGGCGTGTCCACGCTCATGGGCAGCATCACGGGCTATGACTACCGCCTGTGCGCCGTGATCGTGTGGCTGGCGTTCACCGCCTTCACGATCTATTCCGGCTCGCCGGGTGTGTTGCTGACGGATACGATCATGTTCCTCGTCTTTCTCGCGGCCGCGCTCGTCGCAGTGCCGTTTCTCATCCGCGCGGGCGGCGGCTGGTTCGGCGGCATTGAAGCGCTCGCCCACAGCGACACCATGCCCGGCATCCTCTCCTGGGCCGGGAACCCGGACTATCTCTACCCGGACGGCGTGAGCAACACGGTTTGGGCCGTGACCTACGGCATCGTCTGGGCGCTCGTCGTGGCCATCAGCCCGTGGCAGACGAGCCGCTACCTCATGGCAAAGGACGAGCACGTTGTCCTGCGCTCGTCCGTGTGGTCGTCCATGGGCGTCATGGTCGTGACGATTGCGCTGTACTTTGCCGCCGCGTTCGTGCGCAACATCAACGGCGGCCTCCCCGGCAGCGAGGCCATGATCTGGGCCGCCACGCACGTGCTGCCGCCGGTCATCGGCATGCTGCTGCTCATCGGCATCAGCGCAGCCGGTATCTCGTCGGCGTCGACGTTTTTGTCGCTGATCGGTTTTTCCGTCGTCAACGACATCCTGCCAGACGCCGGTGACGACCGCAAAAAGCTCGCCCGCTCCCGCTGGGCAATGCTGGCGGTGAGCCTCGTCGTGCTCGTGCTGGCGTATCTCAATCCCCCGCACATCTTTCTCATCATGTATTTCGGTGGCACCGTCATTGCAGGCGCATGGAGCCTTGTGGCCTTCGGCAGCGTGTGGAGCCGCCGCCTGAGCCGCTGCGGCGCATATCTCGGCATGCTGCTCGGCTTTCTCGGCTGCGTGGGCGCCAAAGCGGTCTATGCCCTGTGCGGCATCACGCCGCCGGTGTGGGCAGACGCGTTTTTCATCGGCATCGTGCTGAGCGTGCTCGGCGCGGTGCTCGGCTCCGCGCTCCGGCCGCCGACGCAGGCAGAACAGCTCGCGCGCGAACGGCTCTTCGATGCGCCCACCGGCCCGGACGAGGCCGCCGCCTGCCGCAAAGACCGGCGGCTGTGGCGGGTGTACCTCGTATTCGGCCTGTGCGTGGGCCTGTTTTTCCTGTTTTTCTATGCCATTCCCTACAGCCGCGCGCTGTGATCTTCCTCGGAGGTGACCGCCATGCCGGACACGCTGAATCTGTACTATGCCCGTATCGCCAACATGGGCGATCTGCTCAATCCGCTCATCATCGAGCGCTGCTTCGGCTACCGGGTCGAGCGCTGCTCGTTTCTCACCGGCGACCTGTGCGCCATCGGCAGCGGCCTGGCGCAGTATAAGCTGCACGGCAACCTGCTCATGAAGCTGCAGCAATGCATCAACGGCCGAACGCACCCGCACGTGGACGTCTGGGGCTCCGGATTCATCAACTACGACGATGCGCAGGGGCGCTTTTTCAAGCGCGACATGCGCTTTCACGCCGTGCGCGGCGAGCTGACGCGCCGCAGCGTCGAGCGCATGACCGGCCGCACGCTCGACATCCCGACCGGCGACGGCGGCATTCTGGCTGACGAGCTGCTGGACACGCTGCCGGAAAAGCGGTATGATGTCGGCATCGTGCCGCACGTCTGCGACCTGAACGACCCCGCCGTGACAGAGCTGCTGGGCCGGTATGAAAACGCAAAATTCATCAACGTCAAGGACGACCCCATCACCGTGCTGACCGAGATCGCGCAGTGCCGCTGCATCCTCTCAAGCAGCCTGCACGGACTGATCGCGGCCGACAGCTTCCACATTCCGAATCTGCACATCGTCTTTTCCGACCGCCCGCTCGGCGACGGGTATAAGTTCGATGATTACTATTCCGCCTATGGCGTGCAGCACCGGCCGTGCGACCTGCGCGCGAGCGCGGCGCCCGCCATTGCCGAGATCGAGGACGGCTGGCACATCCGGCCGGAACAGGTCGAGGAGAAAAAGCGCCAGATGCGCGCGGCTTTCCCCTACCCGGCCGTGAATGGAGGCAGCCTATGAATGATCTGATCTCGGTCGTCATCCCGACCTACAACCGAAAGGACAAGCTGCCCACGTGCATCGCGAGCGTGCTGGCGCAGACCTACCGGAATATCGAGATCATCGTCGTGGACGACGCCTCGACCGACGGCACGGAGCACCTGTTCGACCACGGCACCGACCCGCGCGTACACTACGTGCGCTACGGCGACAACCGCGGCGCGTGCTACGCCCGCAACCTCGGCGCGCAGCGCTCGCACGGCAGCATCCTCGCCTTTCAGGACAGCGACGATCTCTGGCACCCGGACAAGCTGCAAAAGCAGTACGACCTGCTCATGGCCACCGGGGCCGACCTGTGCTACTGCGGCATGAACCGCGTCGCCGCAAACGGCAGCTCGTTTTATTACCCTGTGCACGCGCCGCGCCCCGGCCGCGCGCTGGAGGATTTTCTGGCCGAGAACCGCGCCAGCACCCAGACCATGCTCATGCACCGCGCCGTGTGGGAGGCTGTGCGCTTCGACGAGAGCATCCGCCGCTATCAGGACTGGGACTTTGCCATCCGGGCGGCCGAGCGCTTCCGGCTCGTGTACCTGCCGGAGGCACTGGTGGAGTCTGAGGTCGGCGGCGACAGCATCTCCGCCGTCGTCAAGTCCTACCCCCACCTGCTGCGGCTGTATGAAAAGCACGCGGCGCTCTACCGGCGCTTTCCGCACAGCGACGCCGTAATGAACCGCCGCCTCGGCAAACGCTGCCACCCGATGGACCCGGCGCGCGCCGCCGCGCACTTCCGCAAAAGCTTCCGGCTCAGCCACAATCCCTATGACCTGAGCTATTACCTCGCCGACTGCCTGCGCGCCCGCCGGCAGCAGAAAGGACAGACACCATGACCGCATTCGTCATTTTGCATTACCGCGCCATCGACACGACCCGCAGCTGCGTCAAGAGCATCCGCGCGCTCGCGGGCGACAAGCACATCGTCATCGTCGACAACGCCTCCCCCGACGGCACGGGCGCGGCTCTGGCGGAGGAATTTGCCGCAAGCCCGGACGTGACCGTGCTGCTGCACGGCAAAAACGACGGCTTTGCCCGCGGCAACAACGTCGGCACGCGCTGGGTGTGCGAGCATCTGGACGCGGACTTCACGGTCGTGCTCAACAACGACGTCGAGATCCCGCAGCACGACTTTCTCCCCCAGATCGCGCGCATTTACGCGCAGCACCCGTTCGACCTGCTGGGTCCTGACATCGTATCGGTGTTCTCCGGCATCCACCAGAGCCCGAAAACGCTGCACGGCTGCACGCTCGAGAGCGTGCGGCATAAGCGCGCCTGCGTTGCGCGCAGCAAGAATCCCATCCTTCTGCTGCTGAGCAGCGGCGAGAAAAACAGCCCCGCCATCTGGCGGCTCGTGCAGATCCGCAACCGCAAAAAACAGCACATCGACACGACGCGCCCCGCGGAGGGCGTCGTGCTGCACGGCTCGTGCGTGATCTTCTCGCAGCGCTATCTTGCCCGCCATCCCGAGCCGTTTTACCCGAAAACGTTCATGTACTACGAGATGGAGATCCTCGACTGGCTCTGCCGCCAGGAGGGCAGCGTCGTGCGCTACGACCCGTCGATCTCCGTGCTGCACTATCAGTACGTGGCCTCGAAGATGGAGTACCGCTCGATCGTGCGGCGCTCGAAGTTTGTCATCGACTGCCTGCTCGACTCGCTCGATGCGGCGGAAGAACTCATCCTCGCGTCCGAAGCGGCAGAACCCGCGGCAGCGCAGCCGGTAAGCACCGTCGCGCTCGCGGACGCCTGAGCGCGCAGAAAGGCGGCACCGCGCCATGAAAAAGAAAAAGACCCGCCGCGCGACACGGGCGTTTTACGCCGGACTGTCCTACCTCTCGCCGCGGTGGAATACAAAGCTGCTATACCTGCGCAAGTTCGGCCGTCTGCCGGATCTGAAGCACCCGCAGACGCTCAATGAAAAGCTGCTCAAGCAAAAGCTCGAGCGCTTCGGCACGGACCCCGTCGTGCGCCGGTGCGCAGACAAATACCGCGTGCGCGACTATGTGGACGGCTGCGGCTGCGGCGGCACGCTCAACCGCCTGCTCGCCGTGTACGATCGGCCGGAGGACATCGACTGGAACGCGCTGCCGGAGCAGTTTGCCGTCAAGTGGAACTTCGGCTGCGGCTACAACCTCATCTGCACGGACAAAAGTGCACTTGACACGGCCGCGGCCGAGAAGCAGCTGCGCGCCTGGGGGCGTGAGCCCTTCTGGGCGTATTACTCCGAGCTTCAGTACCGCCACGTTGAGAAAAAGCTGCTCGTAGAGGAGTACATCGGCAATGCGGACGGCACGCTGCCGGAGGACTATAAATTTTACTGCTTCCACGGCCGGGCGGATTGTGTTATGCTCTGCGTGGGACGCGACGAGGGCTGGCCGAGGTTTTATTTCTTCGACCGGGATTTCCGGCTCCTGCGCATCAACCGCGACTCGCAGGCCGCGCCCGAGGGCTTCACACTGCCGAAACCGGCAGGACTGGACGAGGCCTTCGCGATTGCCGACCGGCTGAGCAAGCCGTTTGACTTTGTGCGCGTGGATCTGTATCTCACGCCGCGCGGCGTGCGCTTCGGCGAGCTGACGTTCACCCCGGCGGCCGCGCTGGACAACAAACGCCTGCCGGAGACCGACCTGCGCTTTGGCCGCATGATGGAGGACACACTATGAACATTGCCATTCTCGGCGCGGGCAACAGCGGCTGCGCGCTCGCATCCGATTACGCCGCGCGCGGCCACGAGGTCACGCTCATCAAGACCTCGCACAGCCTGCACGACGATAATTTCACGCACCTGTGCGCCACCGGCGGCCGGATGCGCATCCATGACTTCGGCAAGGAGACCGACTGCGTGATCGCGCACCTGTCGCGCGACGTGGCCGACGTCCGGGCAAAAGATGTCGTGCTCCTGTGTACGCAGACGGGCTATCACCCGGACGTGCTGCGGCGCGTCGTGCCGTTTCTGACGCCGGGGCAGGTGCTGCTCATGGTGCCGGGCTACCTCTCCACCGCCTACGCGCTGGGGCTGCACCCGGCCGACGGCGTGATCCTAGCCGAAGCGGAGAGCAACTTCATCGACGGGCGCATCGGCGCGCCCGGGGAGTTTCAGGTGGGCTTCCGCAACGTGCGCAACCCCATCGGCGTCTACCCGCACAGCGCGCTCCCGGCAGCCCGCGAGGTGCTCGACCGGCTGGGCACACCGTTTGTGTATCTCAAGAGCGTGGCCGAGGCCGCGCTGCACAACCCGAACATGATCGTGCACACGGTCGGCGCCGTGATGAGCATTCCGCGCATCGAGGCCACACACGGCGAGTACTGCATGTACCACGAGGTGTTCACGCCGTCGGTCTGGAACCTGCTCGAGGCGCTCGACGGCGAGAAAATGCGCGTGCTTGAGCGGCTCGGCTGCGACCCGGTGCCGTATGTCGAGGCATGCAAATTCCGCAACAGTCTCGACGATGCGCGCGATGCGAAGGAGGTCTTTTTCGCCTACGCCGCCATGCCGGAGCGGGCGAAGGGGCCGCTGAATGTGCGCTCGCGCTACATCACGGAGGACGTGCCGCAGGGGCTCGGCCTGCTGGAGTCGCTGGGCGCGGCGCTGGGCGTGCCGACGCCGGTGTGCTCGTCGCTGATCGAGATCGCCTCAGCGGCGCTCGGCAGTGATCTGCGCGCGCAGGGCCGCACGATCGAGCGGCTCGGCCGGGACAACATCCGGACCATTCTGGACGATGCAGAGAGGGGCGCTGAGCCATGTCCCGCTGGAACGCACTGAAAAAAACCTGCCGCATGTGCACGCGTCTGCGCGCGCAGCGCGGCGGCAGCCGGATGGGCTATCTGCTCGACGCGCTGTGGTGCAGCGTGCGGCACGGCGCGTCGCCGGAAAACTACTTCGTGCTTCGGCTTTTTGACCTGCCGGACTGGCAGCGCGCGGCCTTTCTCACATCCGGCCGCTCCGGCGCGCTCGACCGGGCGCTCAACCGCAATGCCGCGGCAGCAGAAAAGGAAGCCCTCGCGAATAAGGCGCGCTTTCTCACGGTGTTCGCGCCCGATGTCCGGCGGACGCACGTCTACGCGCCGGAGGCGGACTTCGCCGCTTTCTGTGCCTTCCTGGACGGGAACGACACGTTCTTTCTCAAGCCCGTCGGCGGCACGATGGGCCGCGGTATCGAGCGCTGCCGCAGCGCCGCCGTCTCGGACCGCGCCGCGTTTTACGATGACTGCCGCGCGCAGCGGCTGCTGCTCGAGGCGCCCATCCGGCAGCACCCCGCGCTCGAGGCGCTCAGCCCCGGGTGCATCAACAGCGTGCGTGTCAACGCCGCGCGCGGCCATGACGGCCGCGTCCGGCTCATCGGCGCGTGCCTCAAGTGCGGCGGCAAGGGCGCCGCGACCGATAACTTCCACACCGGCGGTATCGCCTACCCGCTGGAGCTGACGTCCGGCCGCGTATCCGGCCCGGGACGCAACAACACCGATCTCGGCGACTATGCCCGCCACCCGGCATCGGGCGCGTATCTGCCCGGGTTTCAGGTCCCGTTCTGGCCCGCGCTCACCGCGTGCGTATACCGGGCCATGGACCGCGTGCCCGGCATGGGCTACGTCGGCTGGGACATTGCCGTGACGCCCGACGGGCCGGAGCTCATTGAGGGCAACTGGCACTGGCCGGGCGGCAACATCATTCAATTCGACGGAGTGGGCAAATATCCGCTGCTCCGGGACTGTGCAGGTGAAACCGATGAAAAACATCCTCACTGAAAATAAACTGGTCAAAAATCTCCGCGCCTATCCCGTGCTGCACAAGCGCTGGTGCGACTATATCCAGGGCGTCCGCGAGCTGCCGGAGGGCTTCACGGCCGAACAGCTCTTTCACGACTACCTCAAGGTGCGGCGCAGCAACCCGGAAAAGCGCGTGTCCATGTCCGAGTACATGATCTTCGGCTTCTACGGCCTGACGACCGCGCAGCAAAAGCGGTACCTGACCGACGTGGAGGCGACACTGCTCATGCGCCCGTACAACAGCGCCGCCGAGCCGTACCTCAAGAGCAAGGTAACGTTTCTGAAAAACTTCACGCAGTTTGTCAGCCGCGGCTGGCTGTACCTGCCGGAGAGCGATCTTGCGGCGTTTGACGCTTTCGTGCATCAGTACCACAATATCGCGCTCAAGCCGCAGTATTCCAGCTGGGGCATCGGCTTTCGCAAGCTGACGGCGGCCGAGTGGGACGCAGCGCCCGACCGGCAGGCGCTGTTTGACGAGCTGTGCGCGGGCAAGTATCTGGCGGAGGAATTCATCCGGTCCGATGAATCCCTCGCGCGCTTTCACCCGGAGTCGCTCAACACGCTGCGCGTGATCACGTTCCGCCGCGGCGAGCGCTTCGAGGTCTTTGGCGCGGGTCTGCGCGTGGGCAACAACGGTCTGCACGTCGACAACGCCCACGGCGGCGGCATCTTCTGCGAGATCGACCCGGCCACCGGCGTCATCATGACCGACGGCCTCGACGAGCACGGCAACAGCTACATCCTGCACCCGATGACCGGCGTGCGCTTTCGCGGCACGCCCATCCCGCAGTGGGAGGAGATCTGCGCCTTCTGCCGCAGCGCCGCGCAGACGCTGCCGTGCCTGCGTGTCGTCGGCTGGGACGTGGCCATTCTGCCCGGCGGCAAGCTGGAGCTCATCGAGGGCAACCACAACCCCGGCATGAACATCGTGCAGGCGCCGGCCAAGCACGGCGTACACGACAAGTTTGCGCACATGCTGCTCGACTTTTACGGCGACCCGGCACAGTACGCCTACGAAACGGTGAAAAAGCCATGAGCAGCTTCACGTTTACGCCCACGGACATTCCCGGCGTGCAGATCGTGGACGTCAAAGCCTACGGCGACGCGCGCGGGTACTTCATGGAGACCTACAAGGCTGCCGACTTTGCGGCCGCCGGCATCACGGATGCGTTCGTGCAGGACAATCAGTCCGGCTCGCACCGCGGCGTGCTGCGCGGGCTGCACTTTCAAACGCGGCACCAGCAGGCAAAGCTCGTGCGCGCGATCCATGGCGAGATCTTCGACGTCGCCGTCGACCTGCGCCGCGGCAGCGCGACCTACGGCCGCTGGGTCGGCGTGCTGCTCAGCGCGGAAAACCACCGCCAGCTCTATATCCCGCGCGGCTTTGCCCACGGATTTCAGGTGCTGAGCGAGCAGGCCGTCTTTGCCTACAAGTGCGGAGATGTCTACCACCCCGAGGACGAGGGCGGCATCCGCTGGGACGATGCGGACATCGGCATCGTCTGGCCGGGTCAGGCCGCGCCCATCCTCAGCGAAAAGGATCAAAACTGGCCGACGCTGCGCGCGCTCGGCATCGAGCTGTGAGCGCGGCGCGTGCCGCGGAGGTAAGACTATGAAGATACTCGTCACCGGCGCCAACGGCCTGCTCGGCAGCGCCGTCGCGGCGGAGGTCCTCCGGCGCGGCCACGCCTGCATTGCGACCGGGCGCGCGGCTCAGTGCCGCTGCGCGGACACGGGCACGTATGCGCAGACTGATCTCTGCGACCCGCAGGCCGTGCAGGCCCTCATCGCGGGCACGCAGCCGGACGCCGTCATCCACTGCGCCGCCTGGACGGACGTGGACGGCGCGGAGCTGCCGGAAAACCGGGCGCAGGTGTTCGCCGTCAACGCCGGCGGCACGAAAAACGTGGCCGAGGCCTGCCGCGGCGCGGGCTGCAAGCTGATCTATGTCACGACGGACTACGTCTTTGACGGGACGGATACTGCCCCCTACCCAGCCGACTGCACGCGCTTCGCGCCGCTGAATGTCTACGGGCAGAGCAAGCTCGCTGGTGAGCGCGCGGTGACGGAAACGCTCGAGCGGTATTTCATCGTGCGTACCTCGTGGGTCTACGGCACGGCCGGCAAAAACTTCGTGCGCACCATGCTGCAGCTGAGCCGCACGCACGACACCCTGCGTGTCGTCAGCGACCAGATCGGCACACCGACCTACGCCGCCGACCTTGCGCGGCTGCTCGCCGACATGGCCGAGAGCGACCGTTACGGCCGCTACAACGCGGTCAACAGCGGCGGCTACGTGAGCTGGTATGACTTTGCCTGTGCGATCTTCCGCACGGCCGGCATCCCCATGACCGTGCTGCCGGTCACAACCGAGGAATACGGCCGGAGCCTTGCCGTGCGGCCGCACAGCAGCCGGCTGGGCACCGGAAAGCTGGCCGAATCCGGCTTTGTCCCCCTGCCGGACTGGCAGAACGCGCTGGCGCGCTATCTCGCCGCAGAACAACCATAAACGACCGGGGCGTCCCTCACCAATGTGCGCGGACGCCCCGGTTTTCTGTTATTCAGCGCTTGGGCCTGATGAGCGACACGAACGACTGGATGCCCGTGTCCTGCGAACCGCGCGGATAGACCAGCAGCGTGCGCGCCTTCGCCCGGAAACCGTGCAGCGGGCGAAAAACGACGCCGGAGATCCCCCAATCGGCCATGCTCGCCGGCATGATGCTGAAGGCGAGACCGGCATGGATGATGAGCGCGATGCCGTAAAAATCGTCGGCATACATACGCGGGTTGCCGCCCAGGCCCATGGATGCATACATCCCGGCGATCTGTGCGGCCGAGGGCTGACTGTCCTGCGCGCGGTTGAGCACGATCGGCATGCCCTTGAGCTCGCGCGGATGGATCTCCGCCTTTGCCGCCAGCGGGTGCTCGGCGCTGATCATAACCACGCACGGATCTGCACGCGTGACGCAGCTGGCGAGCTCGGCATCGAGCACGACGCCGAAGCCGGAGAGCACGGCCATGTCCAGCCGTCCCTCGGCCAGCGCGGTGAGGAGACTCCGGTTGCTGCCGAGCTGAAACGAGAACGCCGCCTCCGGATACAGCCGGTGATACTTGCGGATCTGCGCAACGATCGTCCACAGCTCATATGCCCCGGCATAACCGATGCGCAGGTCCGTCGCATTGCCGAGCGCGATCTTCTTGCCCTGCGCCGCGGCGTCGTTGTAGCGGATCATGAGCTGCTTGCACTGCCGGTAGAACACCTCGCCCGCCGGCGTCAGACGCACGCCGCGCTTGCCGCGCACGAACAGCGCATAGCCGAGCTCCTGCTCGAGCAGCTTGATCTGCTGGCTGACGGCCGTCTGCGAGATGCACTGCTCCTCGGCGGCGCGGGTGAAATTGAGGTGCTCTGCAGCCGATAAGAACACCGGAAGGCGCTGAATGCTCACAGTTTCCACACTCCTTGTCGAATAAGCAACGCTCAGCGGCGAAATATTGCTTTCTTTTATTATATCCATAACTTTTTCTTCTGACAAGGTCATAAAACGATATTGGACTGCGCTCAATAAAAATGATACAATTTTAACAAGATGTGCATCCAGCCATACACGAAAACACACACCCGCTCATGGGTCAAAAATCAAGTTCCGCAAGGAGGACAAATACCATGGAAAAGATGCGTTTTGAAGGCAAAGTCGTCATCGTGACCGGCGCGAGCTCCGGCATCGGCCGCTCTACCGCGCGGCTGTTCGCCATGGAGGGCGCCAAGGTCGTCGCCGCGGCGCGCCGCCTGAAGCGGCTGGAAGACCTGCGCGACAAAGTCGCGGCGGAAAACGCTCCCGGCGTCATCCTGCCGGTCAAGACGGACGTGCGCGACCCGGCACAGATCGAGGCCATGTTCGACACCTGCCTCAAGGAGTTCGGCCATCTGGACATCCTCGTCAACAACGCCGGCGTGCTCGACGGTCAGCTCCCCATCCACGAGACCCCGCAGGAAGTCTACGACATGATCTACGAGACCAACCAGCGCGCCGTGTACCTGTGCTGCCAGCACGCCATCAAGATCTTCCTCGAGCAGGGCACCCCGGCCAACATCGTCAACGTGGCCTCGGCCGCCTCTCTGCGCGGCCTGAAGGGCGGCGCGATGTACGTCACGACCAAGCACGCCGTGCTCGGCCTGACGCGCAACATCTCCGCTTCCTTCTTCGAGCGCGGCATCCGCTGCAACTGCATCGAGCCCGCGAACATCCTCACCGAGATCAACAAGGTGCCGCGTGAAAAGGGCATCGGCATCCTCGAGTGGCAGATGCGCGCCGGCAAGGCGGCCCCGCTGCACACCATTACGAAGCCCGGCGAGAAGAAGCCCATGCTCGGCAAGCCAAAAGACTGCGCCAACGCCATCGCCTATCTCGCAGACGACGTCGCCGCGCGCTACATCTCGGGCGCGGAGCTGAAGGTCGACGCCGGCTGGCTCAACATGTAACCTCTCCCCCACAACGTACTGAGAAAGGAAATAGAACTATGTCGACGCATTACAAGGATTATTACGGCACGCATATGCCGTTCGGCCAGTTCCCGAAGTTCGGCGTGCTCTCGAGCGTGAAGGTGCTCATGACGGGCACGAACATCGCCGGCCCCTTCGCCGCGAGCATCATGGCCGAGATGGGCGCGCAGGTCGTGCAGGTCGAGTCCCCGAACATGCCATGCCAGACCCGCGGCAACTACGGCTACTCGCAGGATCACCGCAACACGTACTCCATCACGCTCAACACCCGCACCGCCAAGGGCAAAGAGGTGCTCGAAAAGCTGATTGCGTGGGCGGACATCTGGATCGAGTCCGGCCGCCCCGGCACCTACGCCAAAAACGGTCTGAGCGACGAGCACATGTGGAAGATCAACCGCAAGCTCGCCATCGTCCACGTCTCCGGCTACGGCCAGACCGGCCCGGACAAGAACAAGGCGGCCTACGACGTCTCCGGCCAGGCCATGGGCGGCTACATGTACATGAACGGCACGAGCCCCACGTCTCCCCCGCTGAAGGTCAACCCGTATCTGTCCGACTACGCCACCGCCTACAATGCCTGCATCTGCGCGCTGTCCATCATGACCAACGCCCGCATCACCGGCGAGGGCGACGCGTGCGACGTGTCGCAGTATGAGACGATGTTCCGCCTGCTGGGCAGCTACCCGGCCGAGTGGTTCAACAAGGGCTACCCCGGCCCGGGCGAGCCGGTCAAGTACCGTACCGGAAACGTCAGCGACATCGCGGCCGGCTTCTCGTTCTACGACTGCAAGGACGGCGGCACGATCTTCATCGGCATGGTCGGCGCCGGCAACACGAAAAAGGGCTATCCCCTCGTCGGCCTGCCCACGCCGGGCGACGGCACGGACCCCGACTTCCCCGAGGGCATGACGGGCTCGCTCAAGTCCCTGCCGCGCGGCCAGCGCATCGAGGCGGCCATCACGAAATTCTGCGCCGAGCGCACCGTTGATGAAGTCGAGGCCATCATGAACAAGGCCGGCATTCCGAACCAGAAGGCCTTCGGCCCCGCGGACATCGAAAAGAGCGCGCAGTATGCTGCCCGCAACGACATCGCCACCTGGACCGACAGCGTCTACGGCGAGATGAAGGGCATCGGCATCACGAACAAGTTCAAGAAGAACCCCGCCCAGATCGTCGCCTCCGCGCCGACGTTCGGCGAGCACAGCCGCGAGGTGCTGGAGTTCCTCGGCTACACGCAAGCGCAGATCGACGACATGTACGCCAAGGGCGTGACCGCGACCATGGATCCGCGCGAGACAGCCATCCTGTGGCACCTCAAGGACTGGCAGTTCTTCTGGAGAGACGATCAGGCCGAAAAGCTGGATCTGTAAGACAGGATCAAAACGAAAACGGAGGTCTCAAATATGGTGAGCTACCATCCCGGAACCTACGAGGGCACCGGCCGCGGCTACGGCGGCAAGCTCATCGTCAGCGTGACGGTATCGGAAAATCGGATCGAATCCGTAAAAGTGACGCAGCACAAGGAATACCGCGGCATTGCCTGGGGCCTGAACACGACGCCGATGGAGCGCTTCCCCAAGCTGATCGTGGAGTACCAGACGCTGAACATCCCGACGGTCGACGGCGCGGATCTGACGTGCGCCGCCATCCTCGATGCGACGGCGGCAGCGCTCAAAGCCGCCGGTGCGTCCAAGGAGGACATTGCCGCGCTCAAGGCCGCGCCCGCCCCGAAGGCGCCGGAGTATCGGGATGAAGTGCGCACGGTCGACGTGGTCGTGTGCGGCGCGGGCGCAGGCGGTCTGGCCGCAGCCATTGAGGCGAAGCTGGCCGGCGCGGACGTCGTCATCGTCGAAAAGCAGGGCATCACCGGCGGCGCCACCGCGAGAAGCGGCGGCAAGCTCCTCGGTGCCGGCACGAAGTGGCAGAAAAAGCAGGGCCTGTACGACACGAAGGACATGGTCTACGACTACCTCATGGACGTCGGCAACCGCAACGGCAAGTTCATGGACGCGTCGAAAAACCGCTATCTGGTCGATCACCTCAACCAGACACTCGACTGGCTCACCTCCATCGAGGCGACTGTGAAGGGCGATCCGGCGGAAGTCCTCGCGCAGCCGTGGGAGCCGCTGTCCAAGCCCGTGGAGAAAGACGGCGTGCTCAAAACGCACTTTGACGTGCTCGACGTCGAGCCCATCCACGTCAGCCTGCAGCCGTGGCGTGTGCACAACTCCCCCGGCGGCGGCGGACAGACCAACGGCGAGGGCGGCGAGATCTCCACGCCCCTGACGCTGTACTATGAAAACGACCTCGGCGGCGAGATCATCTACGACACCGCCATGAACGAGATCCTCACGGACGAGGCGGGTGTCGTCACCGGCGTGACGTGTACGCGCAAGGGCGGCGCCAAGCTCACGCTCTACGCGAGAAGAGGCGTCATCCTCGCAACCGGCGGCTATGCCCGCAACAAGGAAATGGTCGCGCGCTACCCCGTCGCGCACTACTTCAGCAACGTGCCGCACGGCAACGTCGGCGACGGTCTGACGGCCGCCGAGAAGATCGGCGCGCTCAACTACGAGCACCCGGCCGTGCAGGTCGTGTACACGAGTCTGACCTGCGGCATCGGCATCAACGATGAGTCCGGCCTCATCGTCAACGACCGCGGCGAGCGCGTCGTCAACGAGTGGAGCTACCAGTACACGGTCAGCGACGCCATCGCCCGCTCCGGCAGCAACTGCGGCTGGTACATCACCAGCGGCAAGGAGCCCTACGGCGGCGTACAGTACGGCTACAAGGCCGCGGTCGCCGGCAAGTCCAAGGATCCCTGCGCCACCTCCATCGAGGGCCTGGCCAAGAAGATGGGCTGCGACCCGGCCACACTGCAGGCGACCTATGACCGCTACTGCGAGCTGGTCGAAAAGGGCGTCGACGAGGACTTCGGCAAGCCGGCCGAGTTCCTGCACCCGATCAAGGGGCCCAAGTTTGTCGCCCTGCGCATGCACCCGTGCGTGACCGTCACGTTCGGCGGTCTGGAGACGGACGTCTCCGCGCGCGTCATGAAGCCCGACGGCTCCGTGATCCCGCACCTGTACGCCGCTGGCGAAGTTGCCGGCACCGGCATGTACGGCACGCAGTACCCGACCTGCGGCACGTCGATCGGCAGCGCCCTGTTCTACGGACGCATCGCCGGCCGCGCCGTCACCGATCAGGCATTGCTGTAATCCCCCCTTACAGCATCCCAGATATGCAAGTGCCTCAGAGCATCGCTCTGAGGCACTTTTTCTTTTGCCGGCCGCTTTCCGATTTTGTTTCCGTCCGGCCTTACAGATTTACTGCGATCAGCGACACGCCCGACAGCACCAGCAGCACGGACGTGAGCCTGCGCACCCACTTTTCGTCCAGCACGCGGCTGCACTTCATGCCCGCAAACAGCCCCAGTGCCGCAAACGGGAGGAGCATCGCCGCGGTCTTGACCGTGTCGAGCGTGAGCAGCCCCAGCACCGAATAAAGAACGATGCGGAACGTGCCGTCCACGATGAACACGGCACTGATGTTGCCCTTGAACGCGTTGGCCTCATCCGTCACGCGGCTGACGTAAGCCGCCAGCAGCGCCCCCACGCCAAACAGACCGCAGAGCACGCCCGCCGCAACGCCGATGACCGCAAGCATCCATTTGGACGCGCGGGCGCGCCTTTGGCTGAATTCGCGCGTGAGCATCTCCGTGCCCAGCCCGATCACCACGACGCCGAACACCAGCTTGATCGCGCGGGCGTCCACGTGCTTGAGCAGCAGCGCGCCCGGAAGGCTGCCCGCCAGCACGAGCGCCGCCAATGGGAGCCAGACCTTCGGGTCCAGCCGCCGCCGGTTGTTCCACGTGAGGATCAGGTTGGCGGGATAGCCCAGCAGCAGGTCGATGGGCGAAATGTTGGCGTTGGCCGCGCCGAAGCTCAGGATCGACGTGAGCACGAGCGTATTGGCAAAGCCGCACAGGCCCTTGATAAAATATGCGGTCACTGCCGCGATCACCCACAAATACATCCGCTGCCCCGTTTCTGCGCCCCTGCGCCGTTTCTTGACCCCAGCATAACACAAAAGGCACACAAATGCTTCGCAAAACGGGAAATTTCATTCAAACGCGCAAAAGCCGTTGCCGCTCATCGGATTCTTGTACATTTGCTACAGTATCTGCCGTGAAAACGTCTCAATGCCGCCGGGCTGTTCCGCCGTGTCTCTTTTGACGACCCGGGAAATAAAAGAACAGGCCGGTAATTCCATTGGAATTACCGGCCTGTTTCGTGGTACGCCCGAGCGGATTTCCCCTCTCGGGGATAAACCTCGAATCCGCGGCGCACAGCAAAAAAACCTGCCTCACGGCAGGTTTTTTCGTGGTACGCCCGAGCGGATTCGAACCGCTGGCCTACAGAGTCGGAGTCTGTCACTCTATCCAGCTGAGCTACGGGCGCATATTCAGCAGGAGATATTATAGCAAAGTCCGGGCAAAATGTAAAGCAGGATTTTCTGTTCCCATTTGGCGGCAGATATGCTATACTGGTCGCAAGAAACCTGTATCGGAAGGACACACCCTCTATGAACCATACACGTCTGCACACCCGCCTGCTCGCGCTGCTGCTGTGCTGCGCGCTCGTGCTGCCGCTGAGCGCCTGCGGCGAGGCAAAAAGCACCACGCAGCAGATCTTCGCCATGGACACCGTCATGGACCTGACCGCCTACGGCAAGAAGGCGGACGACGGCATCAATGCCGCCATCAGCATCATCAACAGCATGGACGCGCTGCTCGACCCGGAAAACGAGCGCAGCAAGACCTATGAGATCAACCACGCCATGGGCGGCTCCGTCGTCGTCAACGAGCAGATCGCCAAGATGCTGCGCACGGCGCAGACCGTGTCCGAGCGCTCGGACGGCGCGCTCGACCTGACGACCTACCCTCTGAGCAAGCTCTGGGGCTTCATCGACCAGAACTATCGTGTGCCGTCGGACGCGGAGATTGAGCGCCTGCTCCCGTGCGTGGACATGAGCAAGGTGCAGCTCTCGAGCACGGACGACAGCGCAAATTCGCTCGTGACCATGCCGGCAGACATGTCGCTGAGCTTCGGTGCCGTCGCCAAGGGCTGCGCGTCGGACTACGCCATTCAGGCCATGCGCGCCGCCGGCGTCACGAGCGGCGTGGTGTCCCTCGGCGGCAACGTGCAGACGCTCGGCAAGAAACCGGACGGCAGCGACTGGAACATCGCCGTGCAGGACCCGAACGACACCGGCAGCTATCTCGGTTACCTCACCGTGGGCGAGACGGCCGTCATCACCTCCGGCAGCTACCAGCGCTTTTTCACCGAGGGCGGGCAGAAATACCACCACATCCTCTCCCCCAAGACCGGGCGGCCGGTGAATAACGGCCTCCTGTCTGTGACGATCGTGTGCGAGGACGGCACCATGGCCGACTGCCTGTCGACCGCGATGTTCGTGCTCGGCCCGCAGGCGGCGCTCAACTACTGGCGCACCTACGGCGGGTTTGAGATGGTGCTCGTCAAGTCCGACGGCCACGTGGTGCTCACCAACGGCCTGTACGGAAAATTCACCCCCAACGGCGACAACTATGTCGTCCAGTATGAGAGCTGAGAAACATGAAACTGCAAGATCGGGAATTCTTCCGGCGCGACGTGCTGTGCGTCGCGCCGGACTTGGTTGGGCGCATATTGGTGCGCCGGCTGCCGGACGGCACGCTGCTGCGCGCGCGCATCACGGAGACAGAGGCCTACCGCGGCGCGCAGGACACCGCCTGCCACGCCTGCCACGGCCGGACAAAGCGCACGGAGGTGCTCTATCACGACGGCGGTACGATCTACGTCTACCTCTGCTACGGCATGCACTGGATGCTCAACATCGTAACCGGGCACGTGGACGAGCCGCAGGCCGTGCTCATCCGCGCGTGCGCGGACGGTGCGGGCGGCCCCGGCAAGCTGACCAGACGCCTGCAGATCGACAAGGCGTTCAATGACGGCGACATCACGGCCTGTCCCGAGCTCTGGATCGAGGACGACGGGCTGCGCTTCGCACTCGTGACCGACACGCGCGTCGGCATCGGCTATGCCGCGCCCGAGGATCAGGCGCGGCTCTGGCGCTGGAAATGCGGCGCACAGGAGGGATGCACATGACCTACACACCGGATACCCCGCTCGAGGCGCTGGCCGGCATCGGGCCGAAGAAAGCGCAGGCATTCCAAAAGCTCGGCGTGGCCACACTGCGCGATCTGGCGGGGCTGTACCCCCGCCGGTACGAGGACCGGACGCAGTTTCGCACGATCGCGGCCGCACAGCCCGGCGAGGCCGTGTGCATCCGCGCCGTGGTCGCGGCCGAGCCGCGCGCGCAGTATGTCCGCAACGGGCTCACGCTCGTGAAAGTGCGCATCGCGGACGACACCGGCGCGCTGGACGTGACCTACTTCAACCAGCCCTACCGCAAGAACAGTCTGCACGCGGGCGAAACGTACATCTTCTACGGCAAGGTGGAGGCCAACGGCTTTCGCAAGACAATGACGAACCCCGTCTGCGAGCAGGCGGCGCGCTGCGGCACCGTGACCAACTGCTTTTACCCCGTTTACCCGCTGACGACCGGCGTGACGCAAAACGACATCCGCAAGGCCATGACGCCCGCGTTGCACGCCTGCATCGGGCAGCTGCAAGACGTGATCCCGGCGGACATTGCGCGCGCCTATCAGCTCGCGCAGCAGGACTATGCCCTGCAGAATATCCATCAACCGGCCGACGCGCAGGCGCTCGACACGGCGCGCAAGCGGCTGGTGTTTGAGGAGCTGTTCGTGCTCTCGACCGCCATGGCGCGCATCCGCTTGCAGCGGCGTGCCGAAGGCGGCATCCGTATGCACCCGGCCGACCTCGAGACATTTTACCGCACGCTCCCCTTCTCGCCAACCGGGGCGCAGCGGCGCGCCGTCGCCGCCGCCGTGCAGGACATGGTTTCCGGCGTGCCGATGAGCCGCCTCGTGCAGGGCGACGTCGGCTCGGGCAAGACGCTCGTCGCCGCGGCGTGCATCTGGTTTGCGCACGAAAACGACTGCCAGAGCGCCTTCATGGCGCCGACCGAGATCCTCACCGAGCAGCACGAGCACACGCTGCGCACGCTGCTCGAGCCGTTCGGCATCCGCGTCGGCCGCTTAACGGGCGCAATGACCGCGCGGCAGAAACGCGAGGTAAAAGAGGCACTCGCCGGCGGCCTGCTCGATGTCGTCGTCGGCACACACGCGCTCATCAGCGACTCGGTGACGTTTTTCCGTCTCGGTCTTGTCATCACGGACGAGCAGCACCGCTTCGGCGTCGAGCAGCGCGCCGCGCTCGTGCGCAAGGGCGAGCAGCCGCACACGCTCGTCATGAGTGCGACGCCCATCCCGCGCACGCTGGCGCTGCTGGTGTACGGCGATCTGGACGTGTCGATCATCGACGAGCTGCCGCCCGGCCGCCAGCCGGTGCAGACCGTGTGCGTGGACGAGCGCTACCGCGCGCGGCTCAACGCCTTCATCGACAAGCTCATCGGCGAGGGGCGGCAAGTGTTCGTCGTCTGCCCGAAGGTGGAGGAGACGGACGACGTCCCGTCCGATCTCAAGTCCGCCGAAGAGCATGCGCAGGTGCTGCAGCGGACGTTTCCGCAGCACCGCGTGGCCTGCATCCACGGCCGCATGAAGGCTAAGGACAAGGACGCCTGCATGGCCGCCTTCGCCGCCGGGGAGACGGATATTCTCGTCTCGACGACGGTCATTGAGGTCGGCGTGGACGTGCCGAACGCGGCGCTCATGATCATCGAAAACGCCGAGCGCTTCGGCCTCTCGCAGCTGCACCAGCTGCGCGGGCGCATCGGGCGCGGGCCGTTTCAGTCGTACTGCGTGCTCGTGTCGGACGCACACACGGAGGAAGCGCGTGCGCGGCTGAAGGTGCTGTGCGACACGGCCGACGGCTTTCAGATCGCGGAGGCCGACCTGCGCCAGCGCGGCCCGGGCGACTTCTTCGGCAACCGGCAGCACGGCCTGCCGGCGCTGCACATCGCCGACCTCGGCACGAACATGACCGCCGTCAACGACGCGCGCGACGCGGCCCGCACGGTGCTCGCCGCCGACCCGGTGCTCTCTGCGCCCGAGCACGCGGCGCTGCGCGCCCAGTGTGCGCGGCTCTTTGCCGCCAACGACGGGCATTTTAACTGACAGCCAACGGAGGTATCCATGACCATCGCACAAATTCTGAACAAAATGATTGCCGCATCCAATGGCAACATCCACGACATTGACCACTTCCTGCGCGTCTGGGCCTACGCCCGAACGATCGGCGAACTGGAGGGGCTGGACGCGGAGACGCAGTACCTTCTGGAGGTCGCCGCCATCACGCACGACATTGCCTGCCCGCTCTGCCGCGAGAAATACGGCAACACCAACGGGAAATATCAGGAGCTGGAGGGCGCTGTGCTGGTGCGCGCGTTTCTCGCCGGCACCGGCATGACGGAGGCGCAGATCGCGCGCGTGGCCTACCTCGTGGGGCATCACCACACACTGCGCGACATTCACGGCATGGACTACCAGATCCTCATCGAGGCGGACTACATCGCAAACGCCTCAGAGAATGGATACGCCAAGGAAAGCGTCATACATTTCCTGAACACGATCATGAAAACCGCGAGCGGCAGGCAGCTCGCCGCCTCTGTACTGGGCATTTCCGCAACGGATCCCGGCTGCGCCGACCGCTGACGGCGGACACTTTACAACACACAGGAGGGACCGGCATGAAAATTCTGCTTTTAAGCTGCAGCACCGGCGAGGGGCACAACCACTGCGCGCTCGCTGTCAAGGAGGCGCTCGACGCGCGCGGGCACGAGACATCGTTCCTCGATATGCTGCACATGTTCGGCGACCCCGGGCCGCTGAGCTTCGACAAGATCCTCAACCGCATCTCGACCAAGGCGCCGGACGTGTTCGGCATGATGTACCACGCGGGCGCGATGTACAGCGCGACCGGCGTCACCTCGCCGGTCTACATGGCCAACATCCGCCACGCGCGGCAGCTCAACGCCTTCATCCGCGACAACGGCTATGACGCCGTCGTCTGCTCGCACCTGTTCCCGATGGAAACGCTCACGTTCCTGCGCCGGTGGGAGCGCTGCGACGTGAAATGCTACGGCATCCTCTCGGACTATACGTGCATCCCGTTTCTTGCCGAGACCGGTCTGGATGCTTACTTCCTGCCGCACAGCGAGGTGCGGGAGCTGTGCATTCAGGCCGGGATGCCGGCCGAAAAGCTCATCGTGTCCGGCATGCCGGTGGCGGCGCGCTTTCTCGCGCCGATGGACAAAGCCGCCGCGCGCGCAGCGCTGGGGCTGCCGGCGGACAAGAAGATCTATCTCATCATGACCGGCGGCATCGGCTGCGGCGACGCCGTGTCGCTGTGCGACGCGATCCGCCGCGTGCCGGATGAAAACGCGCTGCTGTGTGTGCTGCCCGGCCGGAACGAAGCGCTGCGGCAGGCGCTCGAGGACGCCTACCACGGGCAGGGCGTGCTGACCGTGCCGTTTACGGATCAGGTACCGGCCTACATGCACGCGGCCGACGTGCTGCTGAGCAAGGCCGGCGGCATCTCCAGCTCTGAGGCCGCCATGCTGGGCGTGCCGCTCGTGCATACGATGGCCATCCCCGGCGTGGAGACGGAAAACGCCGCGTTCTTCGCCCGCCGCGGCCTGTCGTTCTTCGCGCGCAGCGTGGACGAGGCAGCCCGCTTTGCCGACCGGCTCATCTATGACCCGGCGTGCGCCGAACGCATGCTGGCTGCGCAATCTGCCTGTCTGCCGCGGGACGGCGCCGAGCAGATCGCGGCCGCCATCACGGCGCAATAAAGTGCAATAAAAAGCAAAAATCAGCGCCCTGTGCAGGAGGAAGTTCCTGTGCAGGGCGCTGGTTTATCGATTCAGTCCTGCTCGAACGTCTCGGCCAGCCGCGCGGCGAATGCCTCCGGCTGCCCGGAGACAAACTCCGCGTGCGCGCAGTTCGGAAACGGGACAAACACCGTCTTCGGCAGCAGGCGGCGCACATGGCGGATGTCCAGTGCGCGCTGGGAATACTCCTTGCTCCCGTACCAGTACGACACGCGCGCCGCCGTGCAAAGCTGCTTCGGCAGCGGGTAGTTAAAACAGGAATCAAACACGTGCCAGACATCGCGCCGGTCCATCCGCCCCAAGATCGTGCAGACATCCTCCACCGCCGCCTGACCGAAACGCTGCGACGGGAACGCCCGGCGGATCAGCGCCAGATGCCGCTGCGCAAAGTGAATGACGAGATAGTTGCGCAGGGAAAAGCCCCGCGTCAGCCACCGCGGCGCACGGTACGGCGTGATGGCCGCGTCGAGCACGCACGTGCGCACCGGGATCTTCCCGTCCGCCAGCAGCCGCAGCGCGACCGCGCCGCCCATGGACACGCCGTATAGCCCCCAGAGCGCGCCGATGCCCCGCTGCGCCAGCCAGCCGCTCACCTCGGCCGCGATGTCCTCTACGCTCGTGTAGGGCGTCTTTTCGTCCGGGTCATGCGCCGGCAGCGCCGGAATGATGAGATGATACTGCGTCTGCAGCCGCTCCACTGCCGGGCAGAACATGCGCCAGCTCAGGCAGGCGCTGTGCAGCAGTAGGACGGCCTTTTCGTGTTCGGTTCCGAATTCATGTATGCGCATGGACGAGCCTCCCGGATTTATATTCTGAATTATGATAGGCAGATACACGCCGCGTTGTCAAGCGTGGGCAGCAAAAAATCGTCCGCCCGGAAGGGGAATCCGGCGGACGATTCTTTGTTGGGGACAGCGGTCACGCACAGGCAAAGTGCGTGGTGTCACACCGCTGCAGGGAATGGGGGGAAGAGAAGAGAGGTGAGGTGATTTGGCTTGATGCCTGTTGTTGGTATCGGTAACCGGAGAGGCTCCGGGTACGATCGAAAGAAATCAGTCGACGAGCGCCTTGCCGAGCGCCTGACAGGCCGCGAGGGCCGCGTCATCGGGCGCTTCGTTGCAGATCACGCTGTCACACGCGAGCTGGATACCGGAGCTGCGGCAGTCGCGCTCCCAGTTGTGCATCCACTCGCCACCGCCCCAGCCGTAAGAGCCGAACAGGGCGACACGTTTGCCTTTCAGGCTGGACTTGCAGCCGTCGAACATCGGCTCGAACTCCATGTCCTCCAGAACTTCGGAGCCCATGGCCGGGCAGCCGAGCGCCACGGCGTCATATCCGCCGACGGCGGAAACATCCACATCGGAGGCGGTCAGAAGCACCGCGTCCGCGCCGGCACTTTTCATGCCCTCGAGGACGGCGTTGGCCATGGCTTCGGTGTTGCCGGTGCCGCTCCAATAGATGACTGCTGCTTTTTTCATGATGGTAACATCCTTTCCTTTTGTGCTGTATTTCGCTGCTGCACGTTCACGGCGAGCTGCGCAATGCTCGAGCCCGCGTGCAGACGTTCGCAGTAGATCTCTGTGCACCGCTGGTATTTGGCAAAGAGGGCGCGCGCCCGCTGCTCGTCGCCGTACACCTTCCAGAGGCCGGCGTACTTGAAATCAGCCGCGTGGTGCTCGATAAACCCTTTGACGTCCTCCGGCGGGTAGCTCAGAAACAGGCCGATCTCGTGGGGGAATTCGTCGTACGCGCGCAGACGCTCGATAAGCTTCATCAGGCACTGCTCGCTGCTGCCGCAGACATAGCCTGCGTGCCGCAGAATCTCTGCTGCCAGCTGGTCCTGCAGATCCCGCTCCAGATCGCGTGGGCGGTACAGATACAGCAGCGCGCTCTTGTCCGTGAATCGCAGCGGGAGGAGGCAGAGTCCTTTGGGAACCAGCACCTGGTTATACTGGCGGATCTCCATGAGCAAAGTCTCCCGGTTTTCATACGGACAGGGGAACAGGCTGCCGGTCTTGATCCCGGCCAGTGTCGGCGCACAGAGCCGTACGACGTTTTCCTCCGACATGGCTTGCCTCCTTATCTGTGGTTGTTTACCGGTTTTCGCGCAGTGAGCAATGCTGCGCGTTTGTTGGTTAAAACCGTCTAACTCATGTGTGAAAAGCTGCGCGTTTTGTTGCTTTCTGGTGTTATGATACTGCATGATACCCCCGGCATCCGCTCCAAATCATCGGAACATGGCTCCAAAATGAAAAAGTTGCGCGCCCGCCGTCAGACCGCCGGGGCCTCCGGCGCGCAGCTGTCGCAGTCGATGCCGCTGCGGTAAGCGTTGGGCGAGACGCCGATGATGTCCCGGAACGCTTTGGCGAACTTGCTGCCGTTATCATACCCAAACTGGCCGGCAATATCCAGCACCGTGCGGTCGGTCTGGCGCAGGAGGCGGGCCGCGCCGTGCATTTTCTGCGCGCGCAGAAACGCCGCCGGCGACATGCCGTACACGCCGCGGAAGCTGCTGTTGATGAGCGTGGCCGAGGCGCCGAAACGCTGCGCGAGCTCCGCGACCGTCAGCCGCCGCTCCGTGTTCTCCAGCAGGTACGCGCCGACCTGCTCGGCAAGCTGCACCTGCGACTGCGGATAACTGTGCTGCGGCTGCGCCGCCTGCATGGGGAACGCGCTCAAAAACAGCAGCAGCTCCAGAATTTTGACCTTGAAATAGCCCTTGCGGATGCCTTCCGGCACGGAATAGAGCTCGGAGAAAATGTGCGCCACGCCCTGCGACGAGCGCGTGACGAAGCAGGCTGCGTCCGCGCAGAATTTTTCGATGAGCGCACTCGGCCGCACCTCGACGTCTTCGAGAAAGCACGACAGGCAGTCCGGCGCGCGCGCCGGGTCGATCGATACCGTGATGCCGTGGTAGTGCCCGGTCGGAAAGTGCGCCGGAGCCGCCGCCGCTGAGCGCTGCACGATCGCCAGGTCGCCCGGCGCGAGGAAAAAGCAGGCCCCGCCATATGGGTAGGCGATGCGCCCCTCGCGGCAGTGGTGGATCTCGAGGCAGCCGGACGCGCGCGTGCGCTGCATGGCGCAGGCCGTGGCATGCACATCGTGATACGCGATCTCGATGCCCGGGAAAACCGGGTAGACCGTCTGCACCACTTCCCCGTCGGTGCCGTCGAGACGGTAGACCGTGTGCTCCGCATCCTGATGCAGCACTGTCGCCTGCGTGTCCGCTGAAAGTTCCTTTTTTGCTGTGGCCATTGCGCCGCACCTCCTGTATTATAGTTAGATATATCTAATCTGTAGAGAAATAAAAGCGCCGCTCCGAACGGCTCGGTGGATGCTTCATTATACCGTGCCCCCGCCGCCGCGTCAAGCGGCAGGAATCAAAAACGCCCTGCGGCCACAGAGGCTACAGGGCGTTTCTGGAGCTAGTGATGTGACTCGAACACACGACCTGCTGATTACGAATCAGCTGCTCTACCGACTGAGCTACACTAGCACATTTCTTACAGCTTGCACATTCTATCACATGTCTCCGGGGATGTCAACAAAAAAGTTCGACGATTACTATTTGTTTTCATGCATGAAAAAATGTTACATTCCTGCACAAATTGTCGATTTTCTTCGGTTCCTGTCGGTTGTGCAGAATTTGCACTGTTACGGCCATCCGAAAAACACGCGCTGTTTCAGGCTTTCCCGCTCGTGGAGGGGATCAAAGTTCTTACATTTTCGTGACAATATGTTTACATAATTATTTTTCTACTTCCAGTTTGCTGTGAGTTATCAACATTTTCAACCGACTTTTCAACACGCGAATTTCTTTTCTATTTCAATCTGTTGCTCCGATTTTGTATATATCAGGAAATGTCGGAAACGGACTTTGTGGATTTCGTAAACAGCGCTTTTGTTACCATAACACAAATCTCTCGCAGCCGCGAGAGATTTGAAAAAATGCTTGACAGGAAAAATGCAGGATTTGTGCCGCCGGTGATGATTCAGAGCAGACCGCTGTCGGCAAACGACACATAATCCTCGCCGCAGACGATGATATGATCCGCGAGCGTGATTCCTACGAGCAAAAGTGCGTCCCGGACGCGGCGGGTCGTGAGCTCATCCTCGCGCGACGGGAGCGCATAAGCGTCCACGTGGTTGTGGCTGAGGATGACGGACACCGCCTTCTGCGACAGGGCCGTCTCGACAATGGCGCGCACGGACACCTCCGCGGCATTGACCACGCCGCGGCCGACCTCCCTGCAGCTGATGAGACCGCCCTTTGCGTCCAGACACAGGAGGTAGACGACCTCCGTGCGCTCGTACATGTAAAGCGGCACAAGATAGTTCCCGGCGTCCTCGCTTGAACGCAGGATCGTCTGCTGGCGGCGCTTGGCCATCTGATACCGGCGGCCGACCTGCGGGATGAGCGTGAAGAGCGTGGCCACGCTCTCCCCCACGCCGGGCACACGCATCAGGTCCTCAAAGCTCGCCTCAAAGACGGCGTCGAGCGTGCCGAAGTGGTCCAGCAGTGCGTGCGCAAGCTCGTTGACATCGCGCCGCGGCACGGCGTAAAACAGCAGCAGTTCGAGCACACTGTGGTCATCGAAATTATCGAGCCCGCTGCGCACGAAGCGTGCCTTCATGCGGGCGCGGTGGCCGTCATGCACGCCCATAAAACGGCACCTCGGAGATCTCCATATTCGCCCAGGCGTTGAGCTCGCTGCCGGCGCGTGCGCCGCGCAGATACTCATAGTACGCCTGGCAGCCGATCATGGCGGCATTGTCGCCGCAGAGCTTCAGCGGCGGGACGAACAGGCGGATGCCGGCCGCGTCGCACGCGGCCTGAAAATCGCCGCGGATGCGGGAATTGGCCGCGACGCCGCCCGCCACGGCGAGCTTGTCATAGCCGAGCTCCCGGACCGCCGCCATCGTGCGCGGCACGAGGCTCTCGCTCATGGCGCGGCAGAACGACGCAGCGAGCGACGCCTTATCGAGCGGCTCGCCCTTCTGCTCCGCTGTGTGGGCGAGGTTGATGACGGCCGTTTTCAGGCCGCTGAAGCTCATGTCGTACTGGCAGCCGTCCACGTGGCCGATGGGAAGCTTGTACTTCCGGTCGTCACCGGTCTTGGACAGGTCGTCAATGGGTTTGCCGCCGGGGTACGGCAGGCCGAGTACACGCGCGGTCTTGTCAAAGCACTCGCCGGCCGCATCGTCGCGCGTGGCGCCAAGGATGCGCAGGTCGGTATAGTCGCGCACGTCGCAGATAAGCGTGTTGCCGCCCGAGATGGCCAGGCACACGAACGGCGGCTCCAGCTCCGGGTAGGCGATGTAGTTGGCCGCGATATGGCCGCGCACGTGGTGCACCGGGATGAGCGGCACGCCGAGCGCGAGCGCGGCGGACTTGGCAAAGTTCACGCCGACGAGCAGCGCGCCGATGAGCCCCGGCGCGCAGGTGACGGCCACGGCGTCAATGTCGCCGCGGGTCAGGCCGGTCACCGCCAACGCGCGGTCAGCCAGCTGGGAGATGACCTCCACGTGCGAGCGCGACGCGATCTCGGGCACGACGCCGCCGTAAATCGCGTGCAGATCGGCCTGGGAAAAGACCTGATCGGTCAGCACCTCGCGCCCGTCGCGCACGAGGGCGACGGCCGTCTCGTCACAGGAGGATTCAATCGCAAGAATAATCATATCGTCTCTGCCTCTCTCCGGAACCAGGTCATGAGGAGCGCGTCCTCGTCCGGCTTCTGATAGTAATTTCGGCGCTGACCGACGGTCTGGAACCCGTGCTTGCGGTACAGCGCGATGGCGGGCGCGTTCGATAAGCGCACCTCCAGCGTCAAAAATGCGAGATCGAGCGCCGCCGCCCGTGCGCACAGCGCATCGAGCAGCGCGTCCGCGATGCCCTGCCGCCGGTACTCCGGCGCAACGGCGACATTGCCGATGTCGCCCTCGTCGAGCACGTGCAGGAAGTTTGCGTAGCCGAGCACCGTCTCCCCCGCTGCCGCAACGAGAAACACGTGCCGGTCGTCCGGCAGCTGACTTGCCAGCTGCGCGCGCGTCCACGGCGCGGAAAAACACGCGCGCTCGAGCGCCTCGAGCTGCGGCAGGTGCGCCGCCCCGGCGTCGCAGATCGTGTAGTCCATCAGTGCGCCTCCGCCCAGCTCGCGCCGATCTTCGCGTCCACGAGCAGCGGCACGCGGTAGTCGACCACGTGCTCCATCTCCTCGATGAGGATGGCGCGGACCGTCTCGGCCTCCTCCGCCGGGCACTCGACGATGAGCTCGTCGTGCACCTGCAGCAGGAGCTGCGCCTCGAGTCCTTCGGCGCGCATGCGCGCGTCTACGCGCACCATGGCGGCCTTGATGATGTCCGCCGCCGTGCCCTGAATGGGCATGTTGAGCGCCACGCGCTCACCGAAGCTGCGGAGGTTGAAATTCGACGATTTCAGCTCCGGCAGGCCGCGCCGGCGGCCGAAGAGCGTCGTGACATAGCCGTCGGCCTTGGCCTGCGCGACGATGCGGTCCATATAGGCGCGCACGCCGTGGTACTTGGCAAAATAGCTGTCCATATACGCCTTGGCCTCGCTCTGGAACACGCCGATGTCCTGCGCAAGGCTGAAGGCCGAGATGCCGTAGACAATGCCGAAATTGACGGCCTTGGCGTGCGAGCGCTGCAGCGGCGTGACCTCGTCGAGCGGCACGCCGAACACCTGCGACGCCGTGACGGCGTGGATGTCCTCCCCGCTGCGGAAGGCCGCGATCATGGTCTCGTCGTTTGCAATGTGCGCCAGCAGGCGCAGCTCGATCTGGCTGTAGTCCGCGTCCACGAGCACCTTGCCGGGCGAGGCCACGAACATATTGCGGATCTGCGCGCCGAGCTCGCGGCGCACGGGGATGTTCTGCAGGTTCGGCTCCGTGGACGACAGGCGTCCCGTCGCCGTGACGGTCATCTGGAAGTTCGTGTGGATGCGCCCGTCGGCCGAGATCTCCTTGAGCAGCCCATCGGCATAGGTGGACTTGAGCTTCGTGAGCATGCGGTAGTCGAGGATCTGGTCGATGATCGGGTGCTTGCCGCGCAGCTTTTCGAGCACGGCGGCATTCGTGCTCCAGCCAGTCTTGGTCTTTTTCCCGGCCGGGAGCATGAGCTGATCAAACAGCACATGGCCGAGCTGCTTCGGCGACTGGATGTTGAACGGCTCGCCCGCGCAGGCCCAGATGCTCTGCTGCAGCTGCTCGATGGCGCTTGTGAGGCTCTCGCCGAAATCATACAGTGCCTTGCGGTCCACGAGAAAGCCCGTGTGCTCCATGCGCGCCAGCACCGGGCACAGCGGCAGCTCAATGTCCGTATAAAGCGGCAGCATGCCGAGCGCGTCCATCTTTTCCCGCAGTACCGGCTGCAGCGCCCAGACGGTCTGCACATCCGGCGCCTCCACGCCGAGGTACGCCTGCGCAAGACGCGGCAGGTCGTAGCTCCCGGCCGTAGCGTCGAGCAGATAGGCCGCCAGCGCCGTGTCAAACACAAAGCCGTCCGTCGGCAGACCCTCGGCGAGCAGCGCGCGCATGAGGTCCTTGATGTTGTGCCCCACTTTGTGCACGCGGTCAGAAAACAGCAGACGCAGGAATGCGTTGTAATCATCGCCGAGCTGCGCCCACGCGAGCGCATAGCACGCCCTGCCGTCGCAGAGCGTGAGCGCGTCGAGCCCGTCGGGCGCAAGCACCGCGACATACGGTGCCGCCGTGACCGCCTGCGCGAGCGCGTGCAGGGCGTCCTGATCCGTCACGTCCACAGTCGGCAGCTGCGGCAGCGCACCCTCCGGCGCGGCCGCACCTTCGGCCGGCTGCAGGCCCCACTTTTCCGAGAGCTTCAAAAAGCCCAGCCGCCGGAACCAGTCATAGAGCTCCGGGCGGTAATCCCGGTCCCAAGCCGCCGATTCGGGCGCGAAATCAATGGGCGCGTCCGTGTGGATGGTGGCAAGGTCGAACGACAGCCGCGCGCTCTCGCGCCCTTCCGCGAGCTTTTTGCGCACACCGGGCTTGATGTCCAGCGCGTCGAGGTCGCGGTAAATGTCCGCCACCGTGCCGAAGCGCACGAGCAGGTCCTTCGCCGTCTTTTCGCCGATGCCGGGCACGCCGGGGATATTGTCCGAGCTGTCGCCCATGAGCGCCTTGAGGTCGATCATATGAATGGGGTCAAAGCCGTACTCGGCGCGGAACACCTCGGGCGTGTATTCGATCGTCTCCGTCTGGCCCATGCGGGTCTTGACGTGGCAGACGTGGGTGGTGTCCGTGATGAGCTGGAGGCTGTCCTTGTCGCCGGTGACGATCTCGCACGCCCAGCCGGCGGCCTCGCAGCGCTTGGCGACCGTGCCGAGCAGGTCGTCCGCCTCCCACCCGGCCAGCTCCAGCCGCCGGATGCCCATGTAGTCGAGCGTCTGCTTGAGCAGCGGCATCTGCACGACGAGCTCCTCCGGCATGGGCTTGCGCTGGGCCTTATAGAGTGCGTACTGCTCGTGCCGGAACGTCGGCGCGTGCACGTCAAACGCCACGCACACCGCCTGCGGCTGCTCGAGCTCGAGGATGCGCTGGAAAATGGTCAGAAAGCCGTAGACCGCGTTCGTCGGCGTGCCGTCGGGCGCGTTGAGCATGCGGATGCCATAAAAGGCGCGGTTGACGATGCTGTTGCCGTCGAGAATCATGAGTTTCATTCGGGTGTCCTCCTTGCGCGTCACTGGCCGCGCAGTTCAATGAGCCGGTCGCGCAGCACGGCGGCATACTCGTACTCGAGCATTTCGGCCGCCTTCTTCATCTGGGCCTCGAGCCGCGCGATCTCGGCCCGGCGCTCGGCCTCCGTCATCTTCACGCCGTCAGCACGCTTGGGTGCCTCGACGTCGCTCGAAATTTCGAGCAGCTCGCGCACGCTCTTGACGATCGTCTTCGGCACGATGCCGTGCGCTTTGTTGTAGGCCGCCTGCTTGGCGCGGCGGCGGTTGGTCTCCATGATGGCCGCGTGCATGGCGGCCGTCTCCTTGTCGGCATACATGATGACCGTGCCCTCGGCGTTGCGCGCCGCGCGGCCGATCGTCTGGATGAGGCTCGTCTCGCTGCGCAGAAAGCCCTCTTTGTCCGCGTCGAGGATTGCCACGAGCGACACCTCCGGCAGGTCCAGTCCCTCGCGCAGGAGGTTGATGCCGACGAGCACGTCAAACGCGCCGGTGCGCAGGTCGCGGATGATCTCCATGCGCTCGATCGCGCCGATGTCGTGGTGCAGATACCGGCAGCGGATGCCCGCGTTCGTGAGGTAGGCCGAAAGGTCCTCGGCCATTTTCTTCGTGAGCGTGGTCACGAGCGTGCGCTCGTTTTTGGCGATGCGGGCGTTGATCTCACCGATGAGGTCGTCGATCTGTCCCTCGATGGGCCGCACGAAGATCTGCGGGTCGAGCAGGCCGGTCGGGCGGATGATCTGCTCGGCGATCTGGCCCGCGTGCTCGCGCTCATAGTCGCCCGGCGTGGCCGAGACGTAAATGGCCTGGTTCACCCGCTGCTCAAACTCCTCGAACTTCAGCGGGCGGTTGTCATACGCGCTCGGCAGTCGGAAGCCGTACTCAACGAGCGAGTCCTTGCGCGCGCGGTCGCCGCGGTACATGGCGCGCACCTGCGGCAGCGTGACGTGGCTCTCGTCGACAAAGAGCAGAAAGTCCTTCGGGAAATAGTCCAGCAGCGTCATCGGCGCGCTGCCGGGAGCACGGCCGCTGATGATGCGCGAATAGTTCTCGATGCCGGAGCAGTAGCCGAGCTCCTGCATCATCTCAATGTCATAGTCCGTGCGCTGGCGGATGCGCTGCGCCTCGAGGAGCTTGCCCTGCTGCTCGAAGGTTTTCACGCGCGCATCGCACTCGGTGCGGATCTCGCCGATGGCGCGCTCCATCTTCTCGTGCGTCGTGACGTAGTGCGACGCGGGATAGATTGCCACGTGGCTGAGCGTGCGGATGGGCGCGCCGGTAACGACGTTGATGTCCGAAATGCGGTCGATCTCGTCGCCGAAGAACTCCACGCGCACGGCGTGGTCGGCGGAATAGGCCGGAAAAATGTCGATCGTGTCGCCGCGGACGCGGAACATGTTGCGCTCGAAGGCAATGTCGTTGCGCTCATAGCGGATGTCGATGAGCTTGCGCATGAGCTCCTCCGGGTCGCGCTGCTGGCCGGTACGCAGGGAGATGACCATGTTGGCATAGTCGATCGGGTCGCCGAGGCCGTAAATGCACGACACGGACGAGACGACGATCACGTCCCGCCGCTCGAACAGGCTCGACGTGGCCGAGTGGCGCAGGCGCTCGATCTCATCGTTGATGGAAGCGTCCTTTTCGATGAACGTGTCCGTGTGCGGGATGTACGCCTCCGGCTGGTAGTAGTCGTAGTACGAGACGAAATACTCCACGGCGTTGTTCGGAAAAAACTCCTTAAACTCGCTGCACAGCTGTGCCGCGAGGATCTTGTTGTGCGCGAGCACGAGCGTCGGCCGCTGGACGCGTTCGATGACCTTGGCCATCGTGTACGTCTTGCCGGAGCCGGTCACGCCGAGCAGCACCTGCTCGTCGATGCCGTTTTCCAGCCCCTGCACGAGCGTGTCGATCGCCTCGGGCTGGTCGCCCGACGGTTCGTAGGGCGAAATGACCTCAAAATCCGGCATGGCACGGCCTCCTTTTGCAAAATTAGAATCAGAATATTATACCACCATACGCCCTGTTTCACAAGCAAAACCGGGCAAAGCAAATGCGTCCGGAGGCGAGAGCCTCCGGACGCATACACGCTGATGCAATTATTCGCCGAAATCGAGCACACGGCGCATACGGATGAGCGTCAGGCGGTTGCGGATGGCCGCCGAAACGCTGAGCATGTCCTCCGACAGGGCCGGGTCGATGCCGATCTGCTCGGGCTTGTAGAACGCGCCGAGCTTCTCGCACAGCGCGGCCAGCTCCTCGGCCGAGGGGATCTCGGCGATGATGGCGCGGATCTCGTCCCAGTGGTCGACAATGTTCTGCGGGTCGAACGTGCCGAGCACGTCGTTTTCGTTCTCCTTCATGATGCCGTCGGCAAGGGGGCCGAACTTCTCGTCCACCCACGCGCGGGGCAGCGGCTCAAAGGGCTTGGCCTTCGGCGTCGGGAGCGAAGCGAGGTAGTGATACTCCTTCGCGCACAGGTACGTGCCCACGCCGACGCACTGGCCGTGCATGCCGTGCGCGGATTCAAACCGCGGCGGCTTCATCTCCACCAGGTGCGCCATCAGATGCTCGGCGCCGGAGGCTGCGCGGGAGTGGTTGAGCAGCTGCATGGTCAGGCCGGAGATCATCTGCGCCATGGTCATGGCCTCGAAGTCCGGCGCGCCGCCGGCTGCCATGTCGTCAGCCGCTTTGCGCATGATGGTCAGCGCCTCCTCGGCGAGGTCAGCGACCATCGGGCAGTAATACTCGCCCGAGACAAGGTGCGCGATCTTCCAGTCCGCCAGCGAGATGTACTTGGCCAGAATGTCCGAAATGCCGCTCACGGTCAGCCACAGGGGCGCGCCGGAGACGACGTTCAGGTCACAGACGACGAGCGCCGCCGCCTGCATGGGGATGGACTTTTTCTGCCCGTCGATGATGATCGAGCAGATATTGGCCGTGAAGCCGTCGGAGCTCGCCAGCGTCGGCACCGCAACGAATGGGATGCCGAGATGGTAGGCCGGGTAGCGGCCAAAGTCCATGATCGTGCCGGAGCCGACCGCGACGATGACGTCCGGATGGTCGAGCTGGCGCATCATGTCCTCAATCATGCCCTTTTCGGAGTGCAGGCCCTCGGCGTTGAGGACGATCTCCTGATCGGCGCGCACATGCTTGAGCGTCGGGAGATTATAGGTATTCGTATCGTAAATGACGGCGCGCTTGCCGGTCAGGCCGACCTCGTCCATGTACTGGTCGAACTTGTCGAGCGCGTGATATTCCACGACGACCTTCTTCGTCTCCAGTGTGTGCTCGCGGCCGCAGCGGCACGGGCCGACATATTTGCTGCAATCGAGAATCATGCAAACATCGCTCCTATTCTGATATGAAAATTTTCATTTACCAGCATATTGATTTTTGCCCGCAAAGTCAAGTCCTCCGGCCGGATATCCCGCCCAAAACACAGAAAACGTTCCATTTTCGTTTTCATTGAAAAACGTTCATCCAAAATTTTAAGGGTCCATGCCGGCGTTGCCGGTTGCAAAACACATGCGCGGGGTGTAAGATGGCAAAGTCGCTTTACAAAGATTTTAAATACATTTTACATTCCGGCGAACCTTTTCGTCTTTTCTATAGATATCCTTTGTATCTGGACGGTGATCCTTTATGGAACTGACTGCGATCGCGCAGTGGCTCAACACGGCCTTTGCGGGCTATGACTACGCCATTCTGCAGGCGCTGCACAACCTGGCCGGGGCGGCGGGCGGCTTTTTCACGCCGCTGTGCCGGGCCATCACGCTGCTGGGCGAGAAGGGCATTCTCTTTCTCGCGCTCGGCATCGTGCTGATGCTGTTTCCGAAAACGCGCAAGGTGGGCATCTGCATGTTCGGCGCCGTGTGCTGCGGCGCGCTCATCACAAACTTCTGGCTCAAGGACTTCGTTGCCCGGCCGCGCCCGCTGACGGTGGAGCCCTTCCGCACCTGGTGGCAGGCCGCCGGCGCGTATGCCGAGAGCGAGTACTCCTTCCCCTCCGGCCATGTGACGGCCGCGATGGCCGGCGTGACCGCGCTCGTGCTCGCGGGCAAAAAGCCCGCGCGCTGGTGGGCCTACCTGTTTGTGCTGGCCATGGGCGTTGCGCGCAACTACCTCATGGCGCACTACCCGTCCGACGTGCTCGGTGGCATGATCGTGGGGCTGATCGCCGCCACGATTGCCTATGCGATCACGCTGCTGATCTACCGCATCGTGTCGGCGCACCCGGACAACCGCTTCTGCCACTTTGTACTCCACGGCGGCATCGGCAGCAAAAAAGAGCGGCAGGCCGCATGAGCCTGCCGGACAAGAAAGCCCGCTTCGCACGGCCGTGCGAAGCGGGCTTTTTTTGTTCTTATGCCTCGGCGGGCGGGTTCTCCGCAGCCTTGGCGCGGATGGTATCGATGACCTTGCGGCAGCGCGCGGCGTTGTACACGACCGGCACCGGATAGTTCGGGTTGGCCTCGGCCAGCGCCCAGGTGATGATCTGCGGAACATCCTCTTCTTTGATGAAGTCAAAGCCCTTCGGGATGCCCATGCGCGCGTTCATGGCATAAATCTCCGCGATGAAGGCCTGCGCCTTCTCGGCGTCCGTACCGTCGGTCTTGACGCCGGCAATCTCGCACAGGCGCGCGAGCTTCGGATACACGGCCTCGCCGTAGTCCTCAAGAACGATCGGCAGAATGACCGCGTTGGCCAGACCGTGCGGCGTGTTGTACAGGCCGCCGAGCGTGTGCGCGATGGCGTGCACGTTGCCGACACCGGCGCGGGAGAAGGCAAAGCCTGCCTTGAAGGCGGCGATCATCATGTTCTCGCGCACCTTGAGATCCTCGCCGTGCTGATACGCCTGCTCGAGGTTATCGAAGATGAGCTTGACGGCCTCTTCGGCGAGGCGCAGGCTCTCCTTGGTGTTGTATGTCCAGCTGATGTACGCCTCGATCGCGTGCGTGAGCGCGTCCATGCCGGTGGTCGCGGTCGTGCGCGGCGGCAGGCCGACGGTCAGCTCCGGGTCCAGAATGGCGTACAGCGGCATGAGCTTGAGGTCCATGAGCGCGTACTTGTGGTGCGTCTCGCTGTCGGTGATGACGGCGGCGATCGTCGTCTCGCTGCCGGTGCCCGACGTCGTCGGGATGGCGACGATGGGCGGCACGGTCTTGCCGACGCGCATGACACCGGCCATATCGTCGCAGCTCTTTTTCGGGCAGGCGACACGGGCGGCCGCGCCCTTGGTCGCGTCCATCGGGCTGCCGCCGCCGAGGGCGACAAAGCCGCTGCAGCCGGTCTCCGTGTACTGCGCGCGGATCTTCTCGACCGTGTTCACCGAGGGGTTGGCTTCGACCTCGCTGAACACTTCGTAAGGCATGCCGGCGTCCTCGAGCGCGGCAAACAGCTTCGGCCCGAGCGACTTGACCACGTGCGAGCCGGTGACGACCATGACCTTCGTCACGCCGCTCTTGCTCAGCACGTCCGGGACCTGCCGGATGCAGCCGGCGCCGGAGATCACGATCGGCTTGCGCCAGTGCAGGCAGCGCATGCCAATGTCAAACACCTGCTGGTAAGTACGGTAATATGCTTTTTTCAGTCCATCCATAAACGATTCCTTCCCTCCGCCGGGGGCGGATATATCCGTTTTCCATCCCTTTAATAGTACCGAATTGCGGAAATTTGTCAAGCATTTTGTGCAAAAGCTGACAAAGCTCCCCGCCGCGGCTCAGAGCATCCCGGCGAGCTTGCGGCCCATGAGCACGCCCATGGCCGAGGCCATCATCAGGCCGCGCGTCCAGCCGGAGGAATCGCCCAGGCAGTGCAGGCCGGGCACGTTCGTGTTCAGGTCCTCGTCCATGGCGATGCGGTTGCTGTAGAACTTCAGCTCCGGAGAGTACAGCAGCGTCTCATAGGCGGCAAAGCCGGGCACGACCTCGTCCATGGCCTTGATGAAGTTGATGATATTGAGCATGGCGCGGTACGGCATGGCGGACGTGATATCGCCCGCAACGGCGTCCGGCAGCGTGGGGCGGACGTTCGACTGCGCGAGCTCCTTCTGCCAGGTACGCTTGCCGTCAAGAATATCGCCGAAGCGCTGCACCATAATATGGCCCGCGCCGAGCATGTTCGTCAGCTCGCCGACCTTCTGCGCGTAGGCGATCGGCTGGTTGAACGGCACGGAGAAGTTATGCGAGCAGAGGATGGCCACGTTCGTGTTGGGCGACTTGAGCTCCTTATACGCATGGCCGTTGACGACGGCGAGATCGTTGTCGTAGTTCTCCTGCGACACGAAGCCGCCGGGGTTCTGGCAGAACGTGCGCACCTTGTTTTTGAACGGTGCCGGGTAGCCGATGAGCTTGGACTCATACAGCACGCGGTTGACGGATTCCATAACCTCGTTGCGCACCTCGACGCGCACGCCGATGTCGACCGTGCCGGGCTTGTGCTCCACGCCGTGCTCGAGGCAGACCTTCTCCAGCCAGTCGGCGCCGCGGCGGCCGGTGGCGATGACGGTGTGTCTGGCCTCGATGGTATAGTCCTGATGCCCGTCGTGCGCCACGACGCCGCAGCAGCGGCCGTCGCGCATGATGACGTCCTCGCACGTGCAGCCGAAGAGCATCTCCACGCCGTGGTCGCGCAGGTAATTCTCGATGCCGAGGTAGACCTCATGCGCCTTCTCGGTGCCGAGGTGGCGGATCGGGCAGTCGACCAGACGCAGGCCTGCGCGGATGGCGCGCGTGCGGATGCGCTTGACCTCCTCCGTATTCTCAAGGCCCTCGACATGCTCGTCGGCGCCGAACTCGAGGTAAATACTGTCGGCGTAGTTGATGATCTCCTGCGCCTGCCGCTCGCCGATGAGCGTGGGCAGATCGCCGCCGACGTCGCTGCACAGCGAGAGCTTGCCGTCCGAGAATGCGCCCGCGCCGGAGAAACCGGTCGTGATGTGGCAATACGGCTTGCAGTTCATGCACTTGCCGGTCTTGGCCTTCGGGCAGCGGCGGTTTTCAATGGCCTGCCCCTGCTCGATCATGACGATCTTCTCCGGGGTGCCGCGGCGCAGCAGCTCCAGCGCCGTGAAGATACCGGCAGGGCCCGCGCCGACAATGACAACATCTGCGTTCATGTAGGGTTCCTCCTTATTCTGCAATCGTGTTTTCTGTCTCTGGCCAAAAACGCGCTGCTGAGCGCAGCAAAGCACAGCAAAAACACCGCACTGCGTGCGGTGTTTTTGCTGTGTGTGGTTCTCAATCTGGAGCGGGCAACGAGATTCGAACTCGCTACCTCCACCTTGGCAAGGTGGCGCTCTGCCAAATGAGCTATGCCCGCATTTCGTGAATGCAAGCGTTATTTTACCACAAAACGTCGACTTGTCAAGCCTTTTTTGATCTTTTTTTACGCATCCGGCAACTGCAGCTTCTGTCCCTCACGCCAGATGAACGACTGCTCCGTGCACGCCGGGCAGCTCTCAGCATCCCACTGATAGGTAGTGCGCACGCTCTCATCACTGCGCAGCCACAGCGTTTCCGACTGCATGGACAGGTCGAGATGATAGTAATTTCCGCCGACCTGCACGACATTCCAGCAGCGCTCCACCCCCTGAAAGCGGCCGCTGACGACCTGGCACGGAATATTCAGCGCGTCGCAGACCGCCTTGTAGGCCATGGCCAGGCCATAACTGTCGGCCGCGCCGCTCACGAGCGCATCATACGCCGTGCTCACGGTCGTTATCCGCTGCTCACAGGCGCGCATGACGATGAGTGCCGCCTGCAGGGGCGTCTCCTGCTCGCCCGCCGTGAGCGTGGATGTGAGCGTGCGCACGCGGCCGTCGAGCTGCGTGCGGCGGTCGTTGACCGTGGATTCCTTGGCGCCGTACTGCAGCGTGACACTGAAGATCTTCTGGCTGCTGCCGCCGCTGTAGACCTCCACACGGATGACCGGGAAGTTCACCACGAGCTGCGGCTGATTCAGACACGCCGAGCGCACGAGCGCCGTCACGTCGTCCGGCTCCAGCGTACTGGTGCTGATCTGGATGGCAAACTGCGTTTTTTGCCGGTCGAGCGCATCGACCACGCAGTCGAGGATGCTCTTTTGCGTCTGGGCGCTGTAGATGGAGCGCACCTCGCTCTCCGGCCGGTTGTAGGTGATGGTGATGCTCGCCTCACAGTAGGCAATCACCTGCTCGGTCTCGTAGCTGACGCTCTCGATGCAGTACGCGCCGATGGCGGTGCCGGTGCGCAGCTCCTCGCAGGCGGCGGCCAGATCGTCGGCAATGATGCCGTCGTAGTCGCC
>CAKTNQ010000014.1:0-40801 GCA_934589185.1 uncultured Oscillospiraceae bacterium
CGCAGCGACTGGGCGGACACGCTCGCCAAGGCGATCGCCCTGCGCCCGGAGCACATCTCCGGCTACGGGCTCAAGCTCGAAGAGGGCACGCCCATGTACGCCCTGAAGGATTCGCCCCTCATCCCGTCGGACGACGAACAGGCGGACATGTACCTGTGCATGGTCGAGGAGCTGCGACGCTACGGCTACGAGCAGTATGAGATCTCCAATTTCAGCATACCGGGCTACGAATCCCGGCATAATCTAAAGTACTGGCAGCTCGACGACTATATGGGCTTTGGCCCCGGCGCGCACTCGTGCATCGGCCGCACACGCTACAGCTATGTGCGCGATCTCGACCGCTACCTCGCGGGCGTCCTCCACGGCGAGGACATGATCGACGAGTACGAGACCGTCGGCGATTTCGAGCGCGCGGCGGAGTATCTCATGCTCGGCATGCGTACCGTCCACGGCGTGTCGCGCGCGGAGTATGAGCGGCTCTACCGCAGTGATTTTTCCGGCATCGCGCAGCAGCTCGAGGCGTTCATTCGCTCCGGCTGGGCGGTCGCGGACGGGGAGCGCTGGCACTTCACGCCCGCGGGCTTTCTCATCTCGAACGTGCTCATCGGTAAGCTCCTCGAGGCGCAGACCGACCGCAAGGCCGAGCACAACCCGTGGATGAAGCCGCAGATCGAACGCCAGCCCCGCGCCAAGCTCCCGCCCAGCGAGGCGGAGGCGTTCCGCAATACATATTTAAATAATCCGATTTTGACAGGGAAAGACAGGGATACGAGCAAATGAAACTCAACGGCAACACTTCCAAGCGCAGTGCGGCCGCCCGCCGCGAGGCGGCGGATTTCGCAGCGCAGGAGCGCTCGGCGCACCGCAGCGGCGCCAATCGTTCCGCACAGAGCGAGGCGGCTGCCCGCCGCGCCGCCGCACCGAAACAGGCAGCGCCCAAGCGCCCGCCCGTGCCCCGGCAGGAGCAGACCGCGCGCCACAGTGCGCCCGGCGTCCAGCAGCAGCCGGCGCCGAAAGCGAAAAAACCGCGCGGCCGCGGCGGCAGGATCGCCGTGCGCGTCGTGCTCATCGTGCTGGCCGTCCTCGTGGCGGCGGGCGCCCTCGGCATGGTGCTCGTGGCGAAAAAGAGCGCCATTTTCCCGAACGTCTCTGTCTGCGGCACCGACGTCGGCGGCATGACGCAATCCGCCGCGGCGGACGCCATCCGCGCCGCCGGCTGGGACGATACGAGCGCCCCGGTGCTCACCATGACCTTCCCGGGCGACCGGACCATCACCGTCACCGCAACGGAGATCGGCTTTGACGCCACGCCCGATGCCGCCGCCGAAACGGCCTATGCCTACGGCCGCAGCGGCAGCGTGTTCACGAATTTCTTCACGTGGCTGCACTGTGCCTTCAAGGGCCATGATGTCGCCTCGGATAACCTCGCTGACATGGACGCCGACGCCCTGCGCACGCGCATCGAGCGCGAGGCCGCGGAGATCAACGTCAGTCTCTCCGCCGGCAGCATCGAGATCGACGAGGCGCACAGCGCCATCCGCGTCGTCAAGGGCGCGAGCATGATTACGCTCGATCCCGCCGCCGTCGCCGACCGGATGCTCAGCGACATCCGCGCCGGCAAGTTCGGCACGTCGGCCTACCCGGTTGATATGAGCGGCGATGATAAAATGACGCTGCAGGAACTGCACGACGCCGTCTGCGGCGATCCGGTCAACGCGGGCTACGACCCCGAGACCCAGTCCGCCACCGAGAGCAAGGTCGGCATTGAATTTGACGTCGCCGCCGCCCAGCCCCTGTGGGACGCGGCGTCCACCGGCGACACCGTCACCATCCCGGCCACGCTCACGCAGCCCGAGATGACGCAGGAGCAGCTGCAAAAGCACCTTCTGGCCGATAAGCTCGCCACCAAGACCACCTCGCTCTCCGGCAGCAGCAGCAACCGCATCACGAACGTGAAGCTCGCCGCCGAGAAGATCAACGGCGTCATTCTCCAGCCCGGCCAGACGTTCTCGTACAACGACGTCGTCGGCCAGCGCACGAAGGCCAACGGCTTCAAGGAGGCCGGGGCCTATTCCGGCGGCCAGGTCGTGCAGGAGGTCGGCGGCGGCATCTGCCAGGTGTCGTCCACGCTGTATTACTGCGCCATGGTCTCCAACCTCAAGATCAACACCCGCACCTGCCACTACTTCCCCGTGGCCTATATCGAGCCCGGCATGGACGCCACGGTCAGCTGGGGCGGCCCGGAATTCAAGTTCACCAACAGCCGCGAATACCCCATCGAGATCAAGGCCTATGTGGAAAAGAACAGCATCACGGTCGAGATCTGGGGCACGGATGTGGACGGCAGCTACGTCAAGATGAGCTACACCGCCAACGGCCTGCGCGCCACGACCTACCGCACCGTCTATGATAAGGACGGCAACCAGATCAGCCACACGCTCGAGGCCAACAGCACTTACCATTCGCACGACACCACGCCGAAGCCGACGCCCACCCCCAGCACCAAACCGGCCTCGACGCCCACACCCACGTCAAAGCCGCAGCCGACACCCTATCCGTCCGTCTACGACCCCGGTGACGCCGGTGAAGACTAATACAGAGGAGAATGCAGTATGAGCAAAGGAAAGTTTTATATCACCACCCCGATCTATTACCCCTCGGACAAACTGCACATCGGCCACACCTACTGCACGGTCGCGACCGATGCGATCGCGCGCTACAAGCGCCTGTGCGGTTATGACGTCATGTTCCTGACCGGCACGGACGAGCACGGCCAGAAGATCGAGGAGAAGGCGGAGGCTGCCGGCGTCACGCCCAAGCAGTTTGTGGACAACATCGTCGAAGGCCCCGGCGGCGTGCGTGCGCTGTGGAAGCTGATGAACATCTCCAACGACCGTTTCATCCGCACGACGGACGACTATCATGTCGAGGCCGTGCAGCGCATCTTCAAGAAGATGTACGAAAAGGGCGACATTTATAAGGGCAAGTATTCCGGCATGTATTGCACGCCGTGCGAGAGCTTCTGGACCGAGAGCCAGCTCGTCGACGGCAAGTGCCCGGACTGCGGCCGCGAGGTGCACTATGCCGAGGAGGAAGCGTACTTCTTCCGCCTGTCGAAGTATGCCGAGCCCGTGCGCGAGCTGCTGCTCAGCGGCACGTTCCTCGAGCCTGCCAGCCGCGTCAACGAGATGATCAAAAACTTCATCGACCCCGGCCTCGAGGACCTGTGCGTGTCGCGCACGAGCTTCACGTGGGGCATCCCGGTCGATTTTGACCCCGGCCACGTCGTCTATGTCTGGGTCGACGCGCTGTTCAACTACTGCACGGCCCTCGGCTTCCTGAACGACAAGTACGACGATTATGACCAGTTCTGGCCCGCCGACGTGCACATGGTCGGCAAGGAGATCGTGCGCTTCCACTCCATCATCTGGCCGGCCATGCTCATGAGCATGGGCATGCCCCTGCCGAAGAAGGTCTTCGGCCACGGCTGGCTGCTGCTCGGCGGCGGCAAGATGTCGAAGTCGAAGGGCAACGTCGTCGACCCCGTCGTGCTCGCCGAGCGCTACGGTGTGGACGCGCTGCGCTACTACCTCCTGCGCGAGTTCCCGCTCGGCAGCGACGGCAACTTCTCCAACGAGCTGCTCATCTCCCGCATCAATACCGACCTCGCCAACGACCTCGGCAATCTCCTGAGCCGCACCGTCGCCATGGTCATCAAGTACTTCGGCGGCACGCTCCCGGCCGAGCGCGAACACGATGCGCTCGATGACGAGCTCATCGCCATGGCCTCCGCCCTGCGTGAGACGTATGCCGGCTATATGGACACCTTCGGCACCCAGCAGGCGCTGATTGAGGTGTTCAAGGTCATCTCCCGCGCCAATAAGTATATCGATGAGACGGCCCCCTGGGTCCTCGCCAAGGACGAGAGCAAGCGCGCGCGCCTGGCCACGGTGCTGTATAACCTGCTCGAGACGCTGCGCATCACCGTCACGCTTCTGCTGCCCTTCATGCCCGACAGCTGCGCGAAGGCCTTCACGCAGATCGGCGCCGCGGCGGAGCAGACCACGTGGGACAATGCCGCCGTCTGGGGCGTGCTGCCCGCGGACGTCACCGTCCAGAAGGGCGAGACGCTCTTCCCGCGCATCGACATGGCCAAAGAGCTCGCCGAGCTCGAGGCGCTCAAGGCCGCGAAGAAAGCGGCCGCCGCGCCCAAGTCCGCGCCTGTGCTGCCGGACGTGACGATCGACGAATTTGCCAAGTGCGATATGCGCGTGTGCAAGGTCCTCAAGTGCGAGCCGGTGAAAAAGTCCGATAAGCTCCTGTGCTTCACGCTCGACGACGGCAGCGGCACCGACCGGCAGATCCTCTCCGGCATCGCCAAGTACTACCGCCCCGAGGAGCTCGTCGGCAAGACCGTCGTCGCGATCCTGAACCTGCCGCCGCGCAAGATGATGGGCATGCCCTCCAACGGTATGCTCCTCTCGGCCGAGAAGGACGGCAAGCTCAACCTGCTCATGCTCGATGACGGCGTGCCCGCCGGCGCGCAGCTTTGCTGAGCGGCCGCACGACCCGCGCGTTTCCGGGAAGGCTCGCTCGGCGGGCCTTCCCGTTTTTCCCGCCGGGTGCGGAACTTTTTCCGCGCCCCGCCGTCAAGCCCTTCGTAATCTCCCATACATAAAGGAGGAGTCGCCTCTTGAAGCTGTTTTCCGCGCCGCCGCGCCCCACGGGCACGCAGCGACCCGCTTCCGATACCGCCCAGCAGCGCCCGGCCCAGCAGCGCCCGGCCCAGCAGCGCCCGGCCCAGCAGCGTCCCGCGCAGCAGCGCCCCGCGCAGCAGCGCCCCACGCAGCAGCGTCCCGCGCAGCAGCGCCCCGCGCAGCAGCGTCCCACGCAGCAGCGTCCGGCCCAGCAGCGTCCGACCCGGCAGGCCTATGCCAGCCAGTGGACGGATGACGCCGCCCGGCCGCGCCGCAGCGCGCCGGACGACCGCCGCCGTCCGCCGCAGGCCGCCCCGGCCCCGGCCGGCAAGCACGGCCGCAAGGCAAAGAAGGCCAAAAAGCCGAAGAAGAAAAAGAGTCTCGGCCGCCGGCTGCTGATCCTGTTCCTTGTGTTGGCCATCCTCGCGGGCCTGTACCTGACGGCGGTGTATTCCGACATTCCGTTCATCGCCAAGTGGCGCACGGCCTATATCCAGACGGCCATGAACACGCTCAGCCACCAGTGGCTGGCCACGGCGTTCATCCCACGCAGCGTCATCGACAAGGTCGTTGCCGAAATGGAGGCGGCCAGGGAGGCGCAGATCGGCGTCAACAGCGAGTGGGGCGAGGGAGAGATCGAGTCCCGCAACCCCACGCTCACGGACACCAAGGGCATGAGCAAGGAAGAGATCACGTTTTATAACCTCTTCTGGGAGGTGGATGTGCCGAGTATGCAGGCGTATCTCAAGGAGCATCCTGACGCCCTCGCCGCCGGCTGGAGCCGCATCAACATCGACCATTCCGCGCTCACGGATAACGGCACCAGCATCCGCACCATCCAGGGCGAGCAGGTGCTCGCGATCGACGCGCAAAATGAGATTATGATCGCGCGCGTGAAAGGCAGCACCTACCGCGGCGTGCTCGTCATCATGAAAGACCCGTCGCGCCTGAGCCTGCAGGCCGCGTCCACGCTCGGCAGCGTCGGCCAGGTCTGCGGCAAGATCGCCGATGCCCACGGCGGCGTCATCGGCATGACCGGCTCGGGCTTCATCGACCCGGGCGGCAACGGCAACGGCGGCACCCTCGCGGGCTACGCCATGTGCAACGGCAAGTCCTACGGCAGCCATATGGGCTATGGCTACAAGCGTCTCGAGCTGCATAAGGACAACCGCATCTACATCCGCGACTGCGATTCCGAGGTCTCGCCCGACACGACGGACGCGGTCGAGTTCTCGCCCGCCATGATCATCGACGGGGAGACGGTCGTCAATGCCCGCAGCGGTTTCTCCGACCTGCAGCCGCGCGCCTGCCTCGGCCAGTCGAAGTACGGCGAGATCATCGCCCTGCTCGTCGAGGGCCGGCTCACGACGTCGGTCGGCATCAGCGTGCCGGACTGCGCGGCCATCATGGCCAAGCACGACTGCATGCAGGCCATGAACCTCGACGGCGGCACCAGCGCCATGATCTGGTACAAGGGCAAGTACATCATGCGCAGCTCCAATCCCGCGCTCACCGCGGGTCGCACGCTGCCGAACGCCTTTGTCTACGCTGGAAAATAACGTCACAGGCAACGTCCCTGACCGCCGGTCAGGGACGTTTGTGCGCAATGCGCAAAAGATTTCCCGGAAAACGGGCGCAGATTCGTGAAAATGGGGCTTGCAATCCGGCGCGGGAAGTGGTAGAGTAACACCATCGAGAAACCGATGACCGAGAGGAGTACCCATTCACGAAGCTTTCAGAGAGCAGCGGACGGTGGAAGCGCTGCAGCGGACGGGTGGCGAATGGACTCGCGAGGGCAAACCGATTGCAGCAGCATGAGGGGCGACGGTGGCCGCGGCCGTTATCCGGCGGAGCGTATGATCGTACGTGCAAAGTGGGCGCATGAGCGCCAACATGGGTGGCACCGCAGGAGTTACAGTCTTGTCCCATGAAACGGAAGGAACCGTTTCGTGGACGAGGCTTTTTTTATTGCGCAAATCACCGCAGGAGGGATGCATATGACCCGCAAAACCAGACGATGGCGTGGCGGCCGGAGAATTTTTGCCGCGTCAGACCGTATCCGAACAGCTTAAATCAACGATTATCAGATTCAAATAGAAGGAGAATATATTATGAATAAGACTTTCCAGAAGATCGTCGGCGGCGTGCTCGCCGTCACCGCGCTCATGGGCCTGTCCGCCTGCGGCAGCAAGACCGAGGACAACAAGGCCGAAGGCAAGACCTACAAGGTCGGCATCGTGCAGTTTGTGGACGATGCGTCCCTCAACCAGATCGAGGCGGCCATCGAGACCGAGCTCGACGCCAAGGCCGCGGAGCTGGGCGTGAAGTTCGACTACACGCTCTACAACGGCCAGGCCGACGCCACGACGCTCAACCAGATCGGCGCCGAGCTTGTCAGCAAGGGCGTGGACCTCATCGTCCCGATCGCGACCCCGGCTGTGAAGATCATGCAGTCCGCCACCGAGGACACCGAGATCCCCATCGTTTTCTCCGCCGTCTCTGACCCCGTCGGCGCCGGCATCGTCGACGCGCTCGACGCGCCCGGCGGCCGCATCACCGGCACGAGCGACGCGCTCAACACCAAGGGCCTGCTCGATCTGATGCTCGCCCAGAACCCGGACACCAAGACCGTCGGCCTGCTCTACTCCAAGAGCGAGGACTCCTCCAAGCAGCCGATCGAGGACGCGAAGGCCTACCTCGAGGGCAAGGGCATCCGCTGCGTGGAAAAGACCGGCACCACCACCGATGAAGTCACCTCCGCCGTCGACGCGCTCATCGCCGAGAAGGTCGACGCCGTCTTTACTCCGACCGACAACACCATCATGACCGCCGAGCTCGCCATCTACGAGAAGTTCCTCAATGCCAAGATCCCGCAGTACTGCGGCGCGGACTCCTTCGCCCTCAACGGCGCGTTCGTCGGCTACGGCGTGGATTACACCAAGCTCGGCACCATCACGGCCGACATGGTCGTGCAGGTGCTGGTCGACGGCAAGGACCCCGCCACGCTGCCCGTGACCACGTTCGATAACGGCATCGCCATGATCAACAGCGAAAGCTGCGCCGCCCTCGGCTATGACATCGCTGCTGTCAAGCAGGCGTTTGACGGCAAGTGCAGCTCCGTGCTCGAGACGACCACGCAGCAGAATTTTGACTGATATCTGACATCCCGAAGGAGGGAGCTCCATGCTGACCGTTTTGCAGACGGCGCTTGAGGTCGGCCTCATTTACGGCCTCGTCGCGCTGGCGCTGTTCATCAGCTTTTCCATCCTGAATATCGCCGACCTCTCCACGGACGGCTGCTTCACGCTCGGCTGCGCCGTGGGCGCCATGCTCACCATCGCCGGCCACCCGATCCTTGCGCTGTTCGCGGCCATGGCGGCGGGCATGCTCTCGGGCTACGTCACGGCCTTTTTGCAGACGCGCCTCGGCGTTGAGAGCATCCTCGCCGGCATCATCTCGAACACCGGCCTCTACACGATCAACCTCGCGGTCATGGGCTTTTCGTCCAATGTGTCCATCACCGGGGTCGACACGGTGTTTTCACTCTTCAAGGGCCTTGTCGGCGGGCAGTGGAGCCGGCTGATCCTGCTCGCGCTCATTGTGGCGGTGGTCGTGATCGTGCTCATCCGCTTTTTCGGCACATCCCTGGGCCTGTCCATCCGCGCCACGGGCGACAGTCTCGATATGGTCAGCGCTTCTTCCATCAACCCCAAAGCCACCATCACGATCGGCCTGTGCCTGGCCAACGCCCTCACGGCGCTGTCCGGCTGCCTGATCGGGGAGTACAACAAGTTTTGCGACATCAACCTCGGCACCGGCATGGTCACGATCGCGCTGGCGAGCCTCATCATCGGCGAGGTCTTTGCCGGTCACCGCGGCGGCGTGGGCAAGCGCGTCGTCTGCGTCGTGCTCGGCAGCATCGTCTACCGCTTCATCATCGCGCTGGCGCTGCGGCTGAACATCTCGGCCGAGTATTTCAAGCTCGTGTCCGCCGTCATCGTGGCCGTCGCCATCGCCGCGCCGAACATGAAGGGCTATGTCCATCTGGCGAAGATCAAGTCCAACGCCCGCAAGCTGCGCGCCCTGTCCGGAAAGGGGGACGAGACCGATGCTTGAAGTTTCCCACATCTCCAAGACGTTCAACACCGGCACCGTGAACGAGAAGCGCGCCCTGTCCGATCTCTCGCTCCGGCTGGCCGACGGGGAGTTTGCCACCATCGTCGGCTCCAATGGCGCCGGCAAGAGCACGCTCTTCAATGCCATCGCCGGTGTGTTCTATGTCGATGCCGGCACCATCACGCTCGACGGGCGGGACATCACATTCCTGCCGTCGTATAAGCGCAGCCGCCGCATTGGCCACCTGTTCCAGGACCCGCTCAAGGGCACCGCGCCGCACATGACCATCGAGGAGAACCTCGCCGTGGCCTACCTGCGCTCTTCGGACCGGCACGTGCTCTTCGGCCGCGTGAGCCGCCGCGACCGCGACTTTTTCCGCGACGCGCTCGCCCAGCTCGACATGGGGCTGGAGGACCGCATGAACACGCCCGTCGGCCTGCTCTCCGGCGGCCAGCGCCAGGCGCTGACGCTGCTCATGGCTACTATGGTCACGCCCGAGCTGCTGCTGCTCGACGAGCACACGGCCGCGCTCGACCCCGTCACGGCCGACAAGGTGCTCGCGCTCACGCGCAGCGTCGTGTCCGAGCGCAGCATCTCCTGCCTCATGATCACGCACAATATGCATCAGGCGCTCGAGCTCGGCACGCGCACGCTCATGATGGATGCCGGCCGCATCGTGCTCGATGTCTCCGGCCCGGAGCGCGCGGACATGACCGTGCAGGGCCTGCTCGATGCCTTCGCTGCCAAGGCGGGCGAGGCGTTTGATAACGACCGCGTCCTGCTGTCCACGGCCGAGGACAAGGAAAACTGAATTCCGGCAAAGAAAAATCAGCCGCCCACCGGGCGGCTGATTTTTTGCGTTTATCAACTTAATAGAACGTGGCCACCGGCTCCTCCGGCTTTTCGACCTCCTGCACGGACTGCACCGTGAACACGGGGCCCTTGCGCCCGTAGGCGCGGTGGAACTTGTAGTCCAGCCGGGCCGTGATGACGGCCCACTCGTCGTTGCGGATCTCGTCGGCGCGGTCCCACTCGCAGATGATGCCCGCGAACTGAATGTCCTGCACGCAGCAGGTCATGATGTGCCGCCCGGCGATGAAGCAGCCCTTCGGCACGTTCTTGCGCACGAGGCAGCGGCACTTGACCTCGATGGTCTTGCCGTCGTATTTCTTCGGCTCCTCGGACATGTCGCGGTACCAGATGGCGAAGTCGCGGTCCTCGATCTCGACGACCGGGGCGTCAAGGTCGAACGGCAGCGGGTCCTCAATGTCGTCGTACACGACCTTGCCGTCGGTGTATTCATACGCGATGTCGCACCGGCGGGAGATGGCGCGGATGATGCGGTGCATCTCCATGCGGTCCATGCTGTCGTTGTAGCGGTTGAGCACGACGAGCTCGGCACTCTTGAGCTTGTCCACCATGAGCTGGCGCATGTTCGCGTTGTAGCTCAAAAACGACGTCGCGTCGCAAAACAGGAATTCCTGCGCGACCGCCCAGCCCTCCGGCAGGTTGCCGTAGAGCGAGTCGAGCATCCACATGCCGTTGAATTCCACGAGCACGCGCTCGGGCTGGATCTCGTCCTGCAGCGCCTTCAGGTGCTCGACCGTGAGGTCGGACTCCTCGTCGATGTTGCGCACATAGACGTTCCCGGCGCAGAACTTGTCCGGCTCGTAGACCTCCTCGCCCTCTTCGCACAGCAGCAGCAGCGTGCGCTCGCCCTTGTGGAAGCGGCTGTCCTCGAGCGTCTCCTGGATGAATTTCGTCTTGCCGGCCTCCAGAAAGCCGGTGAACAGGTATACCGGCAGATCCGGTGCCTGCTGTTTCGTGTCAGCCAATGTGGAACAGCTCCTTCAGTGCATCCTCGGCCAGGTGCGACCCGATCACGCACACGCGGCCGGTGACCTGTGCGCTGCCGCGGCGGACATCGGACTCGCCGGGCACGTAGTCAAAGTGGATCCAGCCGCCGTCGGTCGCGGGCACGATGCCCTTGGCGCGCAGCACGACGCCGTAGCGGTGCTCGTTGATGAGCGCGTCGAGCGCGGTGCGGATCTCGTCGTCGGTGTATTTGCGCGGCGTCTCGGTGCCCCAGCTTGTGAACACCTCGTCTGCGTGGTGGTGATGGTGATGGTGGCCACAGCAGTGGTCGTGGTCATGCTCGTCGTGATCGTGGTCATCGTGGTCATGGTCATGGCCGCAGCAGTGGTCATGGTCGTGCTCATCGTGGTCATGATGATGCTCGTGTTCATGCTCGTGGTCATCGTCATCCTCATCGTCGTCATGGTGATGATGGCCGCAGCAGCATTCGTGGTCGTCCTCATCGTCGTGATGATGGTGATGGTGCTCGTGCTCGTCCTCATCGTCGTCCTCGGCGGCCTCGGCCTTGAGGTGCTCAAGCTCGGCGGACAGCGTGTCGCGCCGCTCCATCGTCTCGAGGATCTGCTTGCCGTCGAGCTCCGTCCACGGCGTGGTCACGATCGTGGCGGTCGGGTTCTTCTCTCGCAGCAGCGCCACGGCGGCGTCGAGCTTCTCGGGGCGGATGCCCTCGGTGCGCGAGAGGATGATGGCGCTCGCGTTCTCGACCTGGTTGTTGAAGAACTCACCGAAGTTTTTCATGTACATCCTGCACTTGTTCGCGTCCACGACGGTCGTGAAGCCGTTGAGCACCAGCTCGTCGGACTGCACGCCCTGCACGGCGCGGATGACGTCGCTCAGCTTGCCGACGCCCGAGGGCTCGATGAGGATGCGGTCGGGGTGGAACTGCGCGAGCACCTTCTGCAGCGCGTCGGCAAAGTCGCCCACGAGGCTGCAGCAGATGCAGCCGGAGTTCATCTCGTTGATCTGCACGCCGGAGTCCTTGAGGAAGCCGCCGTCGATGGCGATCTCGCCGAACTCGTTTTCGATCAGCACGATCTTTTCGCCCGTGTAGGCCTCGGCGATCAGCTTTTTGATGAGCGTGGTCTTGCCGGCGCCAAGAAAACCGGAGAAAATATCAATTTTTGTCATAAAAGAAAGCACTTCCTGTCTGGGAGCACGCGCCCCCGAAATTTTGTCTACGATTATAGCACGAAATTGTGAACGAAACAAGTCCGCCGCGTCGATGGGATGTGGTTGCGTTTTTGCCGCCGCTGCGGTAAACTGGAGCCATGAGCTGGAATACATTTTGGAAAACTTTAAAGCGAAACTGGCGCGCGGCCGTCTATCTGCTCGTGCTCGCGGCGCTGGCGGTGCTGCTCGTGGTCGTGTGTGTCCGCCGCGGGCAGACCGCCGCGCAGCCGGAGCCTACGCCCCGCACGTCCGCCGCCGTCCAGAAGGACGCGGCGCAGACGCTGCTCGACGGCATGACCACGCGCGAGAAGATCTGCCAGCTGCTCATCGTGCACCCCGAGGTGCTCACGGACGGCGGCGCCGTCACGGCCATGACGGACGACCTCGCCGCCGCGCTGCGGGACTATCCCGTCGGCGGCTTTCTGCTCTCGGCGGGCAACATGACCTCCGGCGAGCAGCTCGCGGCGCTCACGTCCGCGCTCTCGGCAGCCGATGCCACGGCCCCGCTCGTCACCGTGGACGAGGAGGGCGGCCGCGTCGCGCGCCTGATGAACACCGTCGGCACGACGAAACTCAACAGCATGTACAGCTACCGCAGCCTCGGCACGCAGGGCGCGTATGACAACGCCCAGACCCTCGCGCACGACATCGCGGCCTACGGCTTCAATACGGACTTTGCGCCCGTGGCCGACGTCTGGACGAACAAGCGCAGCAACGCCATCGGCGACCGCGCCTACAGCGATGATTATGACGAAGCGGCCACGCTTGTCGCCGCCGCCGTGAGCGGCTTTCGCGACGCGGGGGTCATCTGCTGCCTGAAGCATTTCCCCGGTCACGGCAGCACGGCCGCGGACTCGCACAAAGGCGCCGCCACGGTCGACAAGACGCTCCCGCAGCTGCGGCAGGAGGACCTCAAGCCCTTCGTCTCCGGCATCGCCGCCGGGGCGGACATGGTCATGGTCGGTCACCTGACCGTGCCGACGATGGACGATGTGCCCGCGTCCCTCTCGCACAAGCTCGTCACGAACCTGCTGCGCTACGACCTCGGCTTCCGCGGCGTCATCGTCACGGACGGGCTGCAGATGCAGGCCCTCGCGCAGTACACCGACGGGGAGAAGGCCGTGCTTGCCCTCGCCGCCGGCAACGACATGCTGCTCGAGATCGGCGACGTGCCCGGCGCGGTCGCGGCCGTGGAGCAGGCGCTCGCGGATGGCACACTCACGCAGGCGGCGCTCGATGCGAGCGTGCTGCGTGTGCTGCAGCTCAAGCTCGCGCACGGCATCGTGCCGCTGCCGGAGGCCGGCTGACACTCATGATTTTTTAAGAAAGGTGTGGTATCCTCATACTGGGCGCGGCCGTCCGGCCCGCCCGGCATCCTCCCTTTCTTTTTTCCCCCAACAGATCAGCCGCTGTCCTTTGACAGCGGCTGATCTGCGTTTGCTAGAGCAGCGGGGGAGCTCGAGGGGGCAAGGCCCGTCTCGAATGGAATCTTGCGCGCCGGCGCAGCGGCTGATCTATTATCATTTCCGGTTGTAGACCGGCGCAAAACGTGGTATCCTAAGCTATCATGACCAGAGAGGCGACCACCCTTGCAATTTGTTGACATTGAAAAGAAGGACGGCGGCGCGTTCCTGCACCGCTACGACCTGCACTATATCGACCGCACCGGCTGCCCGCGCACGTATGAGATGGTCAGCCGCGACCGGAACATCGACTCGCTCGAGCACCTGCAGCACCACCGCACGGACGCGGTCGTCATGGTGCTCACCGACGCTGCGCGCGAGCACATCGCGCTCATCCACGAGTTTCGCATGGAGCTCGGCCAGCGCATCTACGGTCTGCCCGGCGGCCTCATCGAGCCGGGGGAGACGCCCGAGCAGGCGGCCCGCCGCGAGCTGCGCGAGGAGACCGGCCTGCGCCTGACGGCCATCACGCACGTTCTGCCGCCGGCAGCGTGCACGGTCGGCATCGGCGATGAGCGCACGGTCTGCGTGTTCGGCACGGCGGAGGGGACGTTCCGCCCGAGCACCGACCCCATGGAGGAGATCGAGTCGGCGTGGTACACGCGCGCGCAGGTGCGTGCCCTGCACGAGACGGACCTCTTCGGTTCCTGGGCGCTGGCCTACAGCTGGATGTTCGCAAACGGCTGCCTGCCGGGCGTCTGAGGGCACCAAATTCACGATCACGGAGCGATCATCATGTTTTATTCGGAAATTTATCAGCCGGGCGTCGCCGATTTCGACCGCAGCGGCAAGTTTGGTTACGAGGCGATCCTGCGCATTTTTGAAAACACGGCCAGCCGCCACTCCGACAGCTCGGGCGACGACATCATTGCGGAAAGCCGCAACGGCATCACCTGGGTACTGACCGACTGGCGCGTCCAGATCGTGCGCCGGCCGGACAGCAAGGCGCCCCTGCGCGTCACGACCTGGGTGCGCGACAGCGTGCCCACCGGGCGCATCTTCCGCGACTATACGCTCGCGGATGAGACCGGCACGGAGCTCGTGCGCGCCGAGTCGCGGCTCGTGTTGTTCGACCTGCGCGCGCAGAAGATCCTCCGCATCGACCAGACGCGGTTCCGGTCCTACCGGCCGGAGGCGCGCGGCGTGTTTGCGTCCGCCGCGCCGCGCCTGCGCGCACCCGATGCGTTCGATGGGGAGACGGTGCTGCCTCTGCGCCGCAGCGACATTGACTTCAACGGTCACGTACATAACACGAAGTATCTCGACCTCGCGCTCGAGGCCCTGCCGGACACGGTTCCCCGGGACGCGTTCACGGGCTTTCGCATGGTCTATCCGAAGGCGGTCAAGGACGTGGGGTCCGTCACGCTCAAATACACCCTGACGGACACCGGCCCTTTCGTGTGCGTCTACAGTGCGGACACGCTCTGCACGCTCATTCGGTTCGAAACATGAAGATACCCCCGCTGCAAAAATGCAGCGGGTGTGTTTTTCAGCTTTCCGCGAATCGGTCGACATACGCGCGCATCTCCTGCCGCGAGTCGATGCCGTGCACGCCCGCAATGAACGCGCGCTTTTCCTCGTCCGTGAGCGCCGAAAACTTTGTCAGCGCCTGCTGGTTGTGCACCAGCGCCATGCCCAGCCCGACCGGGATGGCCGGCTGCGTGCCTGCTTCGTGCAAAGGTTCCACCTTCCTCTGTGTCCGGTTTCGGAGCGGGTGCTCCCTAACCATAGTATGGCACAGATGGGAAAATAGAATACATCAGCCCAGATCGAGCACCTGCCGCGCGGCGTAGCCATCCTTGCGCAGCGCGCCGTCGAGCAGCTCGCAGCGCGTGATGTCCAGCCGCACCGCGTGCAGCATCGCGGGCATCTGCTGCAGCTGCTGCAGCTGCACGCCGCGCGCCTCGATCACGCTGCGGTACTCGTCGCTCAGCGGGTCGATGTACACGGCCGTGCCCGTCATCTGCAGGCCGGCGAGCGAGTCCATGCCCGCGTAGCTGTCGTACACGGCGGCGGAGATTGCCCCATTCCACCAGATGCCCTTGAACTTCAGCCCGCCCTCGGTGAGGATGTAGAGCTTACCGTTCACGCGCAGGTATTCCAGCGGCGTACACCGCACCCACTTGCCGCAGCCGGTCGCGAGCGCGAGCGTGTTGTGCGCTTCCAAAAAAGCGTCGATGCGCGCCCTGAGCGCGTCCGTCGGCATCGGGGCCTCCGGCGGGCAGAAGGCCTTGGCGATCAGTTCGGCCGCGGCGACGGTCTCGTCCTCGCCCTTCGGGCGGAAGGTCACGCGCTTTTGCACGCCGGCCGTCACGACCGGGCCGTCCTCGCCCGCGGCGACGGTGATGACGTTTGCATATCCGCTCCAGTCGCGCGGGGCGCGCTCGGCGGGGAAGAGCTTGCAGTTGCCGATGACCGTGCCGAGAATGTAGGCCGTGCGGCGCGCGTCGGCGTCATAGATGATGGCGGTGATGTTCATGGGTTCCTTGCCTCCGGAAGAATCAAAATATGAGATAATGTGAGTATAACACGCAAAGAATGGATTGTAAAATCGAAAGCCGGATGTTACAATGAGAAAAAATCCGAAACAGAAACGAGGTCTTGCCATGCTCTGCCCGAAATGCGGCGCGCAGCTGTCTGACAGCGCCGTGATCTGCCGCGCCTGCGGCGCCATGCTGCCCGAGCAGTCTGCCGCCACGCAGGTGCCGTATCCCCCGGCATCCCAACCGGCCGAAACCGCCGCGTCCGCTCAGCCCAACGCCCCGCGCACCTGCGCCCAGTGCGGTGCCCCGCTCGAGGACGGCGTGCGCTTTTGCACCAACTGCGGCGCTCCCGCGCCGGAACCGTCCGCTTGCGCTGACACGGCGCAGTCCGTGCCGCCGCAGCAGGACACGGCGGGCGCGTCCTGCACCGGCGCGGCGGCCCCGTTTGGCCCCGGCATCTGCCCGCGCTGCGGCAGCCGGCTTGCGCCCGGCGCGCGCTTTTGCACCGTCTGCGGCATGCCCGCGCCCGAAGCGCCCCAGGGTCAGGCCGACTGGTACGCGCCCGCGCCCGGCGGCACGGTCTCCTCGCCGGAGATCGGCCCGAAGCACAAGCCGAAGAAGCTGCTCATCGGTCTGCTGTGCGGCTTTGCCGCGCTGGTCGTGATCGTGGCCGTTGTGGCCGGCATTTTCGCCGCCCGTCAGGCGAGCGCCCCCAGCACGGCCGGCGGCGCGGAGGTGGACCGGCTCATCGACCGCTACTTCACCTGTTTTGAAAACGACGATCCCGATGCCATGCTCGACCTCTTCCTGCCGGAAGTGATCGCGTACATGCAGGACGACGATACCGTTACCGGCCGCGAGGAGGCCCTCATCCAGCTTGACGACTGGTATTATGACTATGGCAAGGCCATCGACGACTATTACGTCTATGACGATGACAGTCTCGACGCCAGCGACGTGCGCGAGCTCCAGCGCGAGCTCGGCGTGCGCATTGACGACAATGTGATCGTCGCCTGCGACGTGGAATATCGAAACGGACAGGACAACGACTTTTATTTTGAGTTCGTCCAGGTCGATGGGCAGTGGTATCTGCTCTTCGTCGTGGACTGACACCGTTTCAGCAAATGCCCCCGGCAGCTTTGGCTGCCGGGGGCATTTTTCTTATGCCTGCACCTGCACGCGGCTGCCGCCGCTGCGGTCCTTCGTCACGATGATCTGCCGGTCGATGCGGTCCTTGAGCTCCGCCACATGGGAGATGATGCCCACGATGCGGCTGCCGCCCGACACGCCCACGAGTGCGGCGAGCGCCTGCTGCAGCGCCTCACTGTCGAGTGAGCCGAAGCCCTCGTCGACGAACATCGCCTCGAGCTGCACACCGCCGGCGGTCGCCTGTACCTCGTCGGACAGGCCCAGCGCCAGCGACAGAGAGGCGGCAAACGTCTCGCCGCCGGAGAGCGTCTTGACGCTGCGCGCCGTGCCGTTGTAGTGGTCGATGACCTCCAGCTCCAGCCCGGTCTGGCTGCGGTTGTCGCCTGCGCGCGCGCTGCGGCGCAGCTCGTACTGTCCGCCGGACATGATGAGCAGGCGCGTGTTCGCGCGGCCGAGGATACGATCGAAGTACGCGGTCTGGATGTAGGTCTCGAGCATGATCTTTTCCTTGCCGGGCACAGCGCCGTTGGCCGTCGCGGCCAGCGCGTGTACCCATTGCCAGCGCGCGCGCACGGCGGCGTGCTGCTGCCGCTGCGTGTTGATGGCGGCGCGGGCGGTGCGGTTTTGCTCCAGCCGCGCATCACAGGCGCTGATCTGCTTTTGCAGCTGCTCCACGCGCGCGGTCAGTGCGTCCCGCCGGGCACGCAGGGCGGCGATGTCCGCCGGGGGAGCGGCCTGCAGCTGGGCGCGCAGGGCGTCGCGTTTCCCGGTCAGCCCGGCAAGCGTGGACTGCGCCGCGCTGCTGCGCTGCCGCGCCGTGTCCAGCGCCTGCTGGAGCGCATCGCTCTGCGCGCGCGTCTCGTCGAGCGCGCGCTGCGCCGCCGCGCGGTCCGCGTGCGGCAGCTCCTGTGCGCGGCGCAGGACGTCTGCGTCCAGCTCTGCGCACCGCGCCTCAAGCGCGGAGATCTCCTGCGCGCGGTCCTGCATGTCCGCCTGCTGCTGCCGGAGAGCCGCCTCCTGCGCCGGCAGGCCGCTTTCCAGCGCCTGCAGCGCCGCGAGCGCCTGCTGCTGCGCCGTATATTGTGCTTTGATTGCCTCGGCATCCTGCGCGGCCGCTGCGCGCAGGGCGGGGAGGGTATCTGCCAGCGTGTCCGGGTCGAGCGGCGGCGTCAGCGCCTGGCACGATTGCGCGAGCGCTTCGCGCACGGCCCCCAGCTGCCCGCGCAGCCCCGCCGCCTGTGCGCTGCGCTCCGCGGCCGTTTTCTGCGCCCGGTCGCTGTCCGATAATGCGCGCTTGAGTGCGGCGGCGTCCGGCGTCTGCTCCGGTGCGGCGGCGGGGCAGGGGTGCTCCGTCGCGCCGCAGACCGGGCAGGGGTGCCCGGGCACGAGCGTGCGCGCGAGGATGCCCGCCTGCGCGTCGAGATAGGCGCGGTTTTGCGCGCCGTAGTGCGCCAGCGCCGCCTGCGCGGCCTCGGCCGCTTTTTGATATTCCGCCTGCGCGGCGGTGAGCGCCGTTTCCAGCTCGGCGCACTGCTGCCGCTGCGTCTCCAGCGCCGCCAGCTGCGCGCAGCGCTGCGCGGCCGCGTCCTGCGCGTGCCCGGCCTGCGCAGCGGCTACGGCCAGCTTCGGCTGCTCGCTCAGTTTCCCGCGCGCGGTCTCCAGTGCCTTCGCGGCCGCGTCCGTCCGGGCGTGCGCCGCGTCGAGGTCGCTTCGCTTTTGCGCCAGCCGTTTGCGTTCCGCCTTTGCCTGCGCGCGCAGTGTGTCGAGCTGTTCATACCGCCGCAGCGCGTCCTCCAGCCGCGTGATACCCTGCCGCCGGCTCTGGATCTCCGGCTGCGAGGCCGTAGCGGTGTCCAGCGCCGCCTGTGCCGCCTTCATTTCCGCCTGTGCCTCCGTCCACGCGCTCTCCGCTTCGGCGAGTTTCCCGCGCGCGGCCTCAAGCGCCTCTGCCTTGCCGAGGTCGGAGAGCACCTGCTCGCGCTGTGTCTCCGTCTCCGCGTGCTCCGCCTGCGCCTGCGTCAGCGCGGCTTCGTCCGCGTGCAGGAGTACATCCAGCGCTTCCAGCAGCGCGTCGGTGTCCAGCGCGTCCGGGAGCGTGTCAGGCTCGGCACAGCGGATGCTCCCGGCCGCCTGACGCAGCCCGGCCTCCAGCTCGCCGCACTGCCGGTCGAGCGCGGCCGCTTCCTCCTTGAGCCGGTTTTGCAGCGCCTGATACCGCTCCGTGTGGAAGATCTGGCGGAAGATGGCCTTGCGCTCGTCCGTCTGGGCGAGCAGCAGCTTGCGGAATTCCCCCTGCGCGATCATTGCGATGCGCGCGAACTGCTCCCGGTCCACGCCGACGATGTCCGTCACGGCGGCGGTCACGTCGCGCGCCTTGGTGATGATGCGGCCGTCCGGCATCGTCAGCTCGGCGTCTGCCTTCTGCACGGTCGTGCCCGTGCCGCGCGTTTTCGGGCGCGTGTATTCGGGGTTGCGGCGCACGGTGTAGGTCCTGCCGCCGTTTGTGAAGGTGAGCTCCACGAATGTCGGCGTCTCGGCCGCTGCGTATTTGCTGCGCAGCATGGAGCTTTCGCGGCTCTCGCCGCTCGCCTCGCCATAGAGCGCGTAGGTGATCGCGTCAAAAATCGTCGTCTTGCCGGCGCCCGTGTCGCCGGTGATGAGGTAGAGCCCGGACGTGCCGAGCACGGAAAAGTCCACGGTCGTCTGCCCGGCGTACGGGCCGAAGGCGGACATTGTCAGGTTCAGCGGTCTCATGGCTGCGCCTCCTGAATCTCCTCCATGAGCTGCGCCGCGAACGCGCGCTGCTCGCCGCTCATGGGCTGGTTGTTTTGCTGCAGATACAGCGCCTCGAACAGTTCCAGCGGTGTGCGCTGTTCCATGGCGGCGGGCGCGGCCACCGCTCCGGCGGCGCGTGTGCGGGCGTTGTCGTAGTCGAGCGTCATCAGGTACGGATAGATCGCCCGCAGCCGCCCCACGGCGTCGAACACGTCCTGCTCGTCCGTGAGGATCAGGTGCAGGTAGTCGTTGCGGTAGGTCGTGTGCTCGTAAAAGCTCCGCGCGGTCAGCTCGTCGTAGCTGCCGCGGATCTCGCGCAGATCGCGCAGCGGCGTCAGCGGCACGGTGCGCACGTCAACCGCGCCCTTTTCGCCCAGCGTCACGACGGTGACGGATTTGTGCTGGCTCGCCTCGGAAAACGAGTACTTGAGCGGCGACCCGGCGTAGCGCACGGTCGGGCGGCCGATCTGCTGCGCGCCGTGCAGGTGGCCGAGTGCCACGTAGTCAAACGGTGCGAACACGCTGCTGTCCACATTGTCCGTCCCGCCGACGGACAGCTCCTCCGAGCCGCTGCGCGTCCCGCCGGTCACGAACTGGTGCGTCACGAGCACGTTGCGCGCAGCCGGATCGATGTCCATGTGCGCGATGGCTTCAGCCACGGCGTCGGTGTAGCTCTCGATCTGCGCGTCCGGGAACCAGCGGCGCACGTGCGCGGGCTTCAAAAACGGCAGCGGCCACAGGTACACGGGGCCGAATTCGTCGCGCAGCACGACGGGCGCGACCGCGCCGCCGTAAACCGGCGCGATGTGGATGCCGCAGCTGTCCATGACGCGCCCGCCGAAGGCGAGCCGCTCCGGCGAGTCGTGGTTGCCGCTGATGAGCAAAACGTGCACGCCGCGCGCGCACAGCTCGGTCAAAAATCCGTCGAGCAGCTCGACGGCCTCGGTCGGCGGCACGGGCTTGTCGTACACGTCGCCCGCGATGAGCACGCCGTCCGGCCGCTCGTCGTCCAGGATCGTGAGAATTTGCCGCAGGATATATGCCTGATCCTCCAGCATCGAAAAGCCGTTGACCCGCTTGCCGAGGTGCAGGTCGGCGAGATGAAGAAATTTCATGTTGGTCCGCTCCTTCCCGCGGCCGCGCCGCGGTGTGGTGCTTCCATTATAATCCGAATCGCGCCCCGGCACAACGGCGATTTTCGCGCAAACCTAACAAAACCGGGAGCCTATAAAAGCCCCCGGCCCCGCTCAGGAAAAGCCTCGCAGAGTTTGCGCCCGCAGGCGGCAAATCGGATCTCAATCATTTTTCTCCGGCGACATGTGCGGCGGAGAAAATACCGCTCGGCCCGCAAACGTGCGCGCATGGCGCGTGCGCTGCGGCGGGCCACGATTTTTTCAAACGAGAGCCCAACGAAGTGGGTCTCGTTTGAGGCACACGCAAAAACCGGGAGCCGTTACGGCTCCCGGTTCCTGCTCTTGTGCGCGAGATATGCCACCAGCTCCTCCGGCGCGAGCGCGCCGAGGGCCTGCGTGTGCTCCGCCGCCCCGCGCACGGCGGCGTGTACATCGCTGACGGGCACACCATGCGCCCGGGCGACGGTCTCGAGCGCGCGGCGCGCCAGATCCTCCGTGGTCGGTCGGGTCACTTGCTTCTTCCTTTCCTGCGTCCTGCGGTTAGTATGTCCCGGCGGCGGCTGCCTATCCGCTCACCAGCCGAGCGCGCGCGCCAGCGCCGTGAACGCCGTGCACAGCGCCATGCCCATCGCCGTCGGCAGCAGCGCCGCCAGCAGCGTCCATTTCGTGCTGCCGGTCTCGTGCCGGATGGTCCAGAGCGTCGTCGAGCACGGCCAGTGCAGCAGGAAAAACAGCACGGCGCTCACGGCGGTCGTCCACGTCCAGCCGTTGGCGGTCAGCAGTGTGTGCATCTGCGCCAGCCCGAGCGAATCGCCCAGACTGCCCTGTGCCAGATACCCCATCACGGCGATCGGCAGCACGATCTCGTTGGCCGGAAACCCGAGCACGAACGCCAGCAGCAGCACGCCGTCCATGCCCATCACCCGCCCGAGTGGGTCGAGCGCATTCGCGCACCACGCCAGCAGACTCGCGCCGCCGATGTGCACGTTTGCCAGCGTCCACAGGAGCATCCCGGCCGGCGCGGCCACGGCGGCCGCACGCCCGAGCACGAACAGCGTCCGGTCGAGCACGGAGCGCACGATGACCTGCCCGACCTGCGGCGCGCGGTACGGCGGCAGCTCCAGCGCAAAGGCCGACGGCCTGCCGCGCAGCACGGTCACGCTCAGCAGCCACGTTGCGCCGAACGTCAGCCCCACGCTCAGCACGAGCGCCGCCGTGAGCAGCAGCGCGCTGACGAGCGAGCTGCCGCCGGCTGCGGCGAAAAACATGGTCATGAGCGCGATGAGCGCCGGGAACCGCCCGTTGCACGGCATGAGGCTGTTGGTCAGCACGGCGAGCAGCCGCTCGCGCTCGGAGTCGATGATCCGGCAGCCGACCACGCCCGCCGCGTTGCAGCCGAGACCCATGCACATCGTCAGCGCCTGCTTGCCGCACGCGTGGCAGGCGTGAAACGGCCGGTCGAGGTTATACGCCACGCGCGGCAGATACCCCGCGTCCTCGAGCAGCGTGAACAGCGGGAAAAAGATGGCCATCGGCGGCAGCATCACGGCCACGACCCATGCCAGCGTCCGGAACATGCCGTCCACCAGCAGCCCGTGCAGCCAGAGCGGTGCGCGCAGCGCCGTGAGCAGCGCCGAAAACTGCGCCTGCACCCAGCCGAGCGCGCGCGCCAGCCATTCCGACGGGGCGTTCGCGCCCGCGATCGTCAGCCACAGCACGCCCGCCAGCCCCAGCAGCATGACGGGGTAGCCGGTCGCCCGGCTCGTGAGCAGGCGGTCGAGCCGCCGGTCGCGCGCGGCGTATTCGGCCGTGCCGTAGGTCACGCACGCGCGGCAGATGGCCTCTGCCCGGCGCACATCGTCTGCGGGGTCTACCGGCGGCGCCGCGTCCGGCAGCGGCTGCGGCGCCGCCGCGACGGTGTCGAGCGCGTCGAGCAGGGCGGAGAGCGTTTTCTTTTTTCGTGCCGTCACGCCCACGACCGGCACGCCGAGCTGCGCCTGCAGCTCCGGCAGATCGACGGTGATGCGCTTGCGCCGCGCCTCGTCGAGCAGGTTCACGCACACGATCAGGTTCGGCGTCACGCTGCGCACCTGCAGCGCGAGCACGAGCGTGCGCTCCAGGCACGTCGCATCGCACACGACGACCACGGCGTCGGCCTCGCCGCCGCGCACAAAGTCGCACGCGACGGCCTCTTCCGCCGAGTGCGGGCACAGGGAGTATGTGCCTGGAATGTCCACGAATAAATAATTCTCCCGCGCCGAGCGGCACCGGCCGCACGCGCAGCCGACGGTCTTGCCCGCCCAGTTGCCGGTGTGCTGGTGCATCCCGGTCAGGGCGTTGAAGACGGTGCTCTTGCCGACATTCGGGTTGCCTGCCAGCGCCACGACGCGCTCGCCCGCCCGGCGTGTGCCGCCGAACGCGGCCGCGTGCGCGCCGACAGAGCGGTGCGTCAGTCCCATGCGCGCACCCCCTTTACGGCACGGCTACGCGGATGCCGCGGCAGTCGCACCGCCGCAGCGCGATCACGGTGCCGCGGATGAGATAGGCGCTCGGGTCGCCCATGGGGCTGCGGCCGAGGCAGACAACGCGCGTGTTTTCGATCAGGCCGAGGTCGCGCAGCCGCCGCTGCATCCCATCGGGCGCGCACACGCTGCGCACGGTCGCGCTCTGGCCGGGCAGCAGCTCGCTGAGCGTTTGGATCTGTGTCATGGTTGCTTCCCCTTCCTCCGGAGGCGGGTGCCTCCTGTACCCATGGTATTCGGCAGGGTGCGCGCGGGTGCGGGCGGTCAGTCTGCGCCCGTGAGGATGATCTCTTCAGCCAGCTGCTGCGCGTTTTTGAGGATGTGTTCGGCCATTTCGGGCGCGGCTAGTGCATCTGTGATCGAGTTGAACAAAACAATATATGCCTTTTTATATAGTTTGTTCATATCCATAATGTTCCGCTCCTTCCGTTTTTTCTTGATTATAACGCAAAACGCAATGCGAATGCAATGCATAAAACGGGTGCAAAACGCCGTACAATCATGAAAAAACGAAGAAAGGAGCGGCATCATGGCAGCATTTCAGATACCGCGCACACCGCACACGACGAACAAGACCATCCGCTTTCCGGATGATGTCATCGCGGACGTTGAGACGGCCATTGCGGGCAAGGACTGCACGTTTTCCGCGTTCGTGATTGCGGCGGTGCGCAGCGCGCTCGCGCAGCTGGCGGAGTCCCCGGAGACGTGAACGCGCCTTGCGCGCGGGCGTTGGGTGTAGTATAATGCAGGAAAATACCTGTATCAGGAGTGACCGATATGGCAGACAAACCGAAAACGAATGTGGATAAGTTCTTTGAGATTTATGATGCCGACCCCGCCCTGCAGGCGCGCGTGCAGCAGGCGATGGACTGCTATCCCGGCAGTCTCGAGATCCGTGACGTGATGACCGAGCACGTGCTCCTGCCGGTGGCGGAGGAGTTGGGCCTGCCGTTCACGCTCAAGGAGCTGCGCAATTATGAGCTGCTCAAGTGGGGCCGCCAGCACCAGGACCGTGAGCTGACGGACGACGAGATGGCGGCGGATGACGAGACGACCTACTGGCTGCTCGACCGCGGCTGGTCGAACGACGAGGCTGCCTTCTGCGGGGATAAGCATTGAGGTATGTAAAAAAGGCGCGCACCGACCGGTGCGCGCCTTTGCCATATCCATATCTGTTTACAGTCGGCTGCGGATGTCCTCCACATCGCGCTTCACGCCCTGAATGAACAGTGCGGCGTCGAGGCTGTAGGCCATGGCATCGAAGCCCCTGCGGAAGCCGTCGACCACGCCGTCGGCCGTGCCGGTGAAGAACATGCAGTACTTTCCGGCTGCACGGCAGGCGGCGACGATGCGCGTGATGGCCGCCTGAAATTCCGGCGCGTCGAACTGCCCCGGCATGCCCATCGAGATCGACAGGTCGAACGGCCCGACGAAGATGCCGTCCACGCCGTCCACGGCGCAGATGCCCTCGATGATATCGAGCGCCTCGGCGGTCTCGCACTGCGGGAAGAGCAGGGTCTCGCCATTGAAGTGGCGCATGGTCTCCGGCACGGAGCCGAGCCCGTCAAAGCCCCAGCCGTCCTTGCGCGACGGGCAGAAGCCCCGCTGGCCGATGGGGTAATATTTTGCGTAGTCCACGAGCGTGTGCACCTGCTCGAGCGTTTTGACGTTCGGCACGATCAGGCCCTGCACGCCGACGTCGAGCAGCTTGAGCACGGCGGGGCGGCTGATCTCGCGCACGCGCGCGATCGGGCAGATGCCGCTCAGCTCGGCGGCGCGCACGAGCGCGGCGGTGGTCTCGGCCTCGATGGGGGAGTGCTCGTTGTCGATGATGGCAAAATCGAGCCCCGTGCGGCCGAGGCACTCCATGAGGCTCACGCTGGCGGTGTCAAAAAAGGTGCCGATGGGCTGCGCGCCGGCGGCGAGCTTCTGTTTGAGTGTGTTTTCCATGCGGATTCCTCCTTATCTTGTCTCGATGCCCCGATTATACGTGCATTTTGGCGGGATGGCAAGCACCGTGCCGCGCGCATTTGCGCCCACCGCCGCATAAAGAATAGCGGGACAGGAGGCGAGGGCATGGAACTCGGCATTGCGTCCGGCTGGGCCGCGACCGGCGTGCACCAAAGCGTGAAGCAGCTGACAAAACAGAAGTAGCTGCGCCAACACGCCGTGGGGTGCGCGCGTCGGCGTGTTGCTGCATGTGCGGATGTGTGTTATGATAGGGCCATCGAGTGGATTTGGAGAGGAGACAAATGCGCGTGGAAGAATACGATCTCTGCTTTTCGCCGCCGCTGCCGCCTACGGTCTGGGGCGAGCTCAGCCTCTGCTTTGATGTGGATTTCCCAATCGACGCGGTTTCTTCCATCCTTGGTGTGCAGCCGACAGAGGCCAAACGGCAGCGGGCGTGCCGGTGGAATGCATATGCGGGCACGCAGAACCCGGGATACTGGACGATCACGTTTGACAAGACCGATACTTTTGATGGTGACGTCGTCCAGCGGGCGATGCATACTTTTATCGCAGAACACGAGCGGGCACTGCGTCAGGTCCTGGAGCAGTTTCAGCCGTGTACGGCGCTCTTGACGATTTATGCTGTGGTGCATCAGGACGGAGAATATCCGTCCATTCGGCTAAACCCGTATTTTCTACAGGATGCCTGCCGGCTCAATGCGTATGTGGATGTTGTTGTGGATAATGATTATGTGCCAGCGGAGCCGGACAATGGCGATAGCGCAGTATAGCAGCCAGAAAAAATCTCCCCGCCAAAAGGCGAGGAGATTTTTTGGTGCTCCAGCGGGGATTTCCCCTGCCGGGGATAAACTTCGACTCCCCGGGAGCGACCGGAAAAAATATTCCCCCGCCGAAAGGCGAGGGATATTTTTTGGTGCTCCAGCGGGGATTTCCCCTGCCGGGGATAAACTTCGACTCCCCGGGAGCGACCAGAAAAAATATCCCCCGCCGAAAGGCGAGGGATATTTTTTGGTGCCCCGAACGGTTCAATAAACAAAGTTTTTCCGATGCAGACTCTTTTTCAACTTTTTCCAGCAGCACATCAGAGATTGTAACCTCCTCGCCGCTGGTCTGGAATGTGATTGTAATTCGATCATCATAGAGATAAATCTTATTCACAAACATTTTGATCAGCGCCTTGCGATAGGCCGGATTTTTCGCATCTCCGTTTGCAATCCTGTTCAGATAGTCTATGACCTGTTCTTCCGAAACAGAGTATCGCCGCATTTTTTCTGCGTCAATGCTTCGATGAAGTTCGTCTATCTCTGCACCGATTGCCGCAAGATCCTGAAAAATCATGTTCCGCACTGTTGCATCCTGACATTGCCGCAAGGCGGACATTTGATTCTCTTTCGCCTGTTCTGTGCTTTTCAGTAACGCCTCCAAACGCTTCAATTCACTGAGGTCTTCCATGCTCTGAGCAATTCTCATGATTTCACGGGCAATTTTCCGGATATTTTTCGGGGTCAAGCGTTTGCGGCACTCTGCCACAATAATGTTCTCTATGTAGTCCTTCTGCACCAGCTTTTTCTTGCAGGGCTTGGAACCGCCGGCGTTTTTGCACTTGTAGTAATTGAAAATCACGCCTTTTTTGCTGATCTGATTGGAGCTGTGACCAACCATTTTTTCTTTGCAGTAGCCGCAGTAAAGCTTGCCGGTGAGAAGATATTCCGCTTTTGCTCTGGCGCGGGCAGGAGCGGCTTTGTTTTCTGCCATTATTTCCTGCACACGGTCAAACAGCTCTTTGTCAACGATTGCTGGAATACCGCCCTCCACGCGATGTTCTCCGTATACATACACGCCGACATATTTCTCATTCTTCAGAATTTTGTGCAGCGAATTTTTGTTAAATTCAGAGCCTCTTGCGCTGCGGATGTGGCGTGCGTTCAGGTCGTCACAGATTTGCTTTTGCGACCATCCATCCGCATATTTCGCATAGATTTCACGGACAATCGGTGCCGTTTTCTCGTCAACAACGTACTTCCGATCTTCGATCCGAAATCCCAGCGGGATAGAGCCGCCGTTGGAAAGACATTTTTCGGCGTTGAGATACATTCCGCGCTGAACCTTTTGAGATAGCTCTCTGGAGTAATACTCAGCCATGCCTTCCAGAACGGATTCCACAAGAATGCCGTCCGCATCCTGCGAAATATTCTCCTTTGCGCTAAGCACAGTTGCACCGTTCAGCTTCAAGCGTCTTTTGTAGTGAGCACTATCGTACCGGTCCCGGGCGAATCGGTCAAGCTGATACACCAGCACACCTTGGAACAGGTGCTTATCGCTGTCGCGAATCATTTTCTGAAATTGTGGGCGATTATCCGTCCTGCCGCTGATTGCACGGTCAATATACTCTCCTATAACGATAAGACCGTTGCGTTCCGCATACTCATGGCAGACCTTTAACTGACCTTCAATAGAGGCTTCTCTCTGCTTGCTGTCCGAATAACGAGCATAAATAACTACATTCATAGCGTTTCCTCTGTCCCATCTGTCTTTGCGTTAAGTTCGTCCCGTATTCTCATCAGTATTTTTCCCAACCAGTTCTGTCCCTCTTTGGTGCTGCATTTTTCACAGGTACATTTTCCCCAGCGGTTATCGTGCCAGTGATTTCCTTCTTCCAAATACGCATCTCCGGTTGCTTTCAGCTTGTCTGCCAACTCTGGCATAGAGAACTTAGCGTGTAGGATTTCATTCATAATACCATAGGAAATAGAATCCCAATCGGTGGGAAGATTCGGTTCTTTCTTGCCCATCTGCTTGACTCTTACAGGGTTCTTTTGCAGCGTGTACTTCACACGGTCTGCATCGTTGGAGCATTTCTGCGCCTGAAAGGCCGCTTCGGCATTTGGATAAACCAAGCCATTGTATTCAAATGGGCGCTGATAAAAATTGGAAAGAAAGCGATACTCCTCACGGAATGAGCAAATGGTATTCATTGCGATGCCTCTCCTTCATCCAGTGCATTTTTGATTTTGTTGAATAGTAGCTGATTCGGATAATATCTGTAGTCCGCAAAGACGGATATGCCATTTTTCTCATAATGCTCCAAAATGGCAGCGGCACAGGCGGCACTGCGGCTTTGACCGTATTCACATTGGCAGATTAAGTCCAGCCCATCTTTATATGCCCGCCGGATAAAATCTGCGAGACGGTCGGCCTCTGGGAAATAGGTTTCATATGTCAGGCCAAAATCGCCCAGTATATCTATATCAATGTCATATACCGCAACGGCAAAGAGACGGTTAACCTTGTCAGAAAAGTCGATTGGCATTGATTTCTGGCCGGTTCTTATATTGGGCGGGTCATAAAAGCTGATGACTGCCGTATTTTTCGGAATTCCGTCGCGGAGAAGTGCTTCCATGCGTGGTCTGGAATAGATTTCGACCTTCATTTGGCTCCCTTCTGGTATCTGTTCTTTTCTTCGTTTACGAATTTATAGAACGTATTCGGTTTCAGTCCCAATTCGTCCATAGCTTTTACTGCGGTAATTTCCTTCCGAACCCAACGTGTGTAGACTGCCTCCCAGTTTTCCGGATGCTGTGCACACGGTCGGCCGATACGAACGCCATTCGCCTTAGCGTTGGCAATTCCCTGTGCCTGACGCGCCTTGATATTCTCACGCTCCTTTTCCGCAACGTAAGATAAAATCTGCAACACAAGATCGGAAATAAAGCGGCTGTCAATGGTGTCCTTTCCGGCTGTTGTATCAAGCAGGGGCATATCAAGCACTTTGATGTCTACGCCCAGCTCGCCGGTGATGTATCGCCACTGTTCCTGCACCTCTGTGTAATTGCGGCCTAGACGGTCAAGGGAGGTAATTACCAGCAAATCGCCTCTGCGCAGGACGTTCAGCAGCCGATGGTATTCCGGGCGGTCAAACGTCTTTCCACTGACCTTATCCACATAGATGTCCCGCTCGGAAATGCCGAAGTCCTTTAAGGCAGTGATTTGCCGCGCCTCATTTTGATCCTTGGTTGAAACACGGGCATAACCATGCGTCCTTGCTTCCAAATGGCATCCCTCCCTTTGTGTAAAATATTATATGTTATTTATTGGGAAAAGTCAACCGAATTTATAAACATATTTACAAATAAAAACGGACTTTTACAAACAATGAATCAGGCGGGATACAGCAGGGATTGCGCTATTGGAGAAAGTACACTTTTTCAAATAATACAAATTAGTGAATAATGCAATAATACGATCCTCCCTGCGCCAAAAAGGAGACAGGGAGGATTTGGGTGATGATATGTAGTATTTAATATCTCAGTCCATGTCCGCAAGTTGCAGGGTCACGTCGGCATTTTGTCGGGCCATAACTTTTTCCACGGTATGGGCAAGTAAGAGAACATGTATAAGAATATTTTATTGTATTCTTTTCGGCTTTGGCAGCCTCTTTTTTTCTTCTCGAATCTGTAATTTTATTTCCTAATGCAACACCACCGGCCGTCTGTAACATACCGCTGATGAAACCTTCTGATTGACTTCCTCCGGCTTCTTCTCGCTCAAGCCTCCGCTGCCGCATTTCTTCCAGCCGCCGCTGTTCCTCTGCTCTGCGCTGCGCTTGCCTGAACTCCAGATAGCCTTGGTACGCACGCAACGCATCGGCAAGCGAACGTTCGCTATCTTCCTGCATATACGCAATCATGTAATCGGATGGGGCTTGATCGGAAGCAGGAGCATAGTTGTTAAATCTCTCGGGAAGCTCAAGAATATTCACCCAAATATTGTGAGCATAGTTATAGAATTCCTCTCGATAATGGCTGATGTCTGCGGCAATCTGCTCCAAACTCCATCCGGCGCACATTTTATCCCAAAGTGGGTAGACGGAGGTAATCTCTTTCAGTACGGTGTGGAACAGTTCCTTATCAATTTTCTGATGCTGATCGAACATCTGTTGCAACCGTTTGAACTCCTGCGACTGAAGTGCGCCACGGAATGTTTTCGACAGGAAGCCTGTCGGCGGAGTAATCAGGCTCTTGTAATCGGAATTTACTTTTTCTAATGCCGTATGGAGCTTTGCACGGCAACTCTCCCCATATTGTGCCAGTTGAAGCATGGCGCATTGCAGGGTATGGTTATCAGTCAGCTCGCTCTTTTCAACCTTGCGTGGATGATAGACCATAAAGTACTCGGCAAACGGAATCAGAACCCCACAAATTTCACCATCATCCTGCGATTCCGTGTGTCTGCGAATTCCGCTTTCATCTACCAGAATTTTTATTACATTTTGCTCTTCCGGGTTCTGCAAATCCGGAACCAAAATCTGAGTTTCCGTTCCGTATGTCTGCTTTACCAACGCCTCAATTTTATCCGCTTCGCTATTTGAGCGCGTGTAAATAAACAATGCAAAACTGTACTGAATGGGGAATGCGGTTATAGAGCAGTTATGCGTAACCGGTTCTCCATGTGCATCCATATTCGTATATGTTTTACATTCAAAAGTCAATTTCAGGCGGTCATTTACCGTTATATGGGGATAGGAAAAGCCGTCAAATCCTTTTGTCCAGCGGATTCGATCCCACTCGGAAGCGGTACTGCCGCCATAGACGGTTGCGCTCAGTTGATCTGCAAACCTGACCTTAATTTCGTTAACAACGGCATCCGTATAGTGATTAAGAACCACATCCCCTACCGAAGCATAGATACGATTTGCCTTTTCAATGCGCTCCTGTTCTGCCTTTTCCTGTTCTGCGGCCTTTTTCTGTTCCTCTGCCGCCCGTTGTTCTTTGGCCTCTCGTTCTTCCTCTCGTTCCTCCGCTTCATCCTCTGCTTCTTCTTTTGCATCCTCAATATCGCACTTTTCTTCGATCATAACCCGCAGAAGGTCTGCGAAGCCGTAACCCTCCATGTCGGAAAGGTCAAGCAAAGAGATCACCTTATCAAGCGCCGCACATACCTGCGTCTTTTGTACAGACGTTAAATGCTCCGATGCCTTTAATTCCTCCAACGCCCTCCCACGCTGGACAAGAGCAAGCTGAACAATCCGGTCAAATTTGATTTCCGCCGGATGATGCTCTCGCATAAACACGATATTTGCATCCGATTTCAGGGGAATGGTCGTTTCGAAAATTGTGCAGCTTCCGTCCGAAGTGTTGACAGTCTTGCTGCAACGCTCCGTTTCCTTGCTGTTGTCCAACGCAATATGAAACGGGATGAGGCAATCATTGTCGAATGGATGCACGATTTCAAGAGATACCGGCGAGGAAAACATTTTTACAGCCGTTTTTTCGAGTTCAACTACTTCCGATACGCTGTCAGCCAAAACAACAATGCTCGGGGATACTGTGGCGGGCATTTCCCTTGTGTAGTCTATATTCTCTGACTGCGGGATGTTTGTTGTGCAGAAATCATAACCGCCATAAACGACCATGCAGGGAAGAAAGGAAAAATCATGCTTTGTCAGTCGATTAACAATTTCGTTTCCTTGAGATACAAAGACCTGAAACCGGAGAGTTTGCTCTGCTGCTTTTGATGAAACATATTGCGCGATGCGTTCATTGTATTGTGTGTCCATGTTTGTCATCCTTTCCTGTTTTACAAATATTAGAATTTTGGCATACGCCGCATTTTGGCGCGCGTGCTGTGCAGATTTCCCCGTATCCCTTTGCACAGTAAGACCACAGAATAAAGTCCACCTCCGCCGTCCGTTTTTTCAAGGCCTTTCCAATATCGGAAACAATGTCAAACGCCTCATATACAGGAACCATCTTTCGCATAGAACAGTCAAGGCAATTGCCGCCTAATATTCTGCGAATGTGGCGGTCTGGCTTTGCAATGTTATAGCCAACATTCCGCAGATATTCTGCCGTCAGTGCCTCGCCAAGTTGTGCAAACTTATGTGGACGCCCGATTGTAGACAGTTCCCGCACAAGCTCCTTTGCGGTAGGGTCTTTTTCCAAACTGATTTGATAGAATCGGTCGATGCTGCCATAGGCTTTTTCCAGAGAAAGCATCTTTTTAATATTTACCTCTATCAGCGCGTGTATTTGCTTTCTGATGTATGGCGTTCCCAGTTTTTGATTCATAACCTGTCGGAGAATATCGTCCGGGTCTGCTTCCAGAAGCCTTGCAGCATCATACCGGTAAAAAATCGCATCGACCGGTTTGATTTCCCCTGTTTCCAGATCTATCCCGTCTTCCAGCCTATCCCATGACGCGCCGGAAGAAAGCAGAGCATACACCATCGCCCGGATATGGTCTTTAAGGCCAAAGGCATCCCCGCTTTCTCGCAGACAAATCTGCTTTTTGATATAGGTGTTCTCCCAGTATTTATGAAGCTGCGGCGTTCCATCTTTTATGAGTAGTTCGTTGCGCAGTTGCTTATCCATACGCAAAACCGCCGCCGCGGCATCTCCGTATTTTCCCAAAGAATCACCCTGCTTTTACTCAGCAGTTTTTAGGAACTTCGATAAACAGTTCCGGGCTGACATTCAGTGCCAGGCAAATGGCTCTTAAATCCTCTGCGTACATGGTTCTGTGCCCGTTCATCATGGCATTAAACGTTACCTTTGGAATGCCAGCCTTTCTGGCCACTGATACCTGCTTATAGCCCGCTTCTTCGATATATGTCCGAACTTTCTTGTAGACCTCCATACCCTCAATCCTCCTTGCGAATTGGAGTACAGATATTCTGCACTTTCATCTATAATATCACAGCTATACTGTGATGTCAACGGAAAAGTACAGAATTTCAGTACAAAAAGATTGCTTTTCCATATTTCTCATGTATAATATTCTTAAGCGAGGTGATTCTCTTGAAGTATGAAATTGGAAAACGGATTTGCAAATTCCGGAAGGAAAACGGAATGACGCAGGAACAGCTTGCCGACAAGCTCCATATCACCAAAAGCCGCATTTCAAACTGGGAGCAAGGGCTGAATCGTCCGGATGTAGATATGCTTGCCGATATTTGCTGTGCGCTGCATATCACCCCCAGTGAATTGCTTGACATTCATCTTACTGGCGACGTTCTGAGCAGCAAGGAGCGCCGGGTGATTACAGCCTACCGTGAAAAGACCGAACTGCAAAGGCCAGTGGATATCCTGCTTGGTATCGAAGACGTGGAAAACGGATAAGCCAGCAAACATGCCGTCGCTTGCTATTAATTGACGCGGTATTGTTTTCCAGCCTCTTTTCTTAACGCCTTGCAGCACCACCGCAACGGGCGCACACAGGGTAAAAACCTTTGATTATAATGAAAACGAAAAAGAGAACGTTTGCGTCCTGCCGGAGTCCGACAAAACCGTTGCCGTATCACGGATGCGCAAACCATCTAACCCGGATGAAGTATCTCTTATATGTTTATTTTAATCATAGAAAAGAGGATATTATTATGATTCGCTACTACAGACATAAAATTGCCGCTGCCGCCAAACAGATTACCCCCGAACCGCAATTCAGCTCGGAGGATGTTCTTGAACTTTTGATGTCCGTAGAAGAACTGCACGGGCATAAAATCACGGCCGCTGAATTAAATGACGGCTCTACCGAATTCAAGATCGGTGACTGCGTCTACGCGCTTGTTCCTAAACACAGAATGGTATCTGTCTGAGAACAACACGCAAAAGGGAAGCCATTGAAACCGACGATGCAGCACCAATGGCTTCCTTTTTATGATTTATCCATACAGGTATTCCTGTACTTCGTCGATCAGGCGGTATGCCTGATGAAGCTTGCTACCCATATCGGGCGGAAGATCAACCTCCTTTGCTTCGGCATCGACAAGCGCGTTTTTGGCCTCGCCCAGCAGCTCAATGGCAGTTACTGCCAGATAATAGTCGAGCGATTCTACGTGGATATTTTCAATTTCTTCCATGTTAGTTATCCTCCTTGTTGGTTTTATTTGTATCGTTACCGTCATAATCTCCATAACCGCCATGCTGCGGCTGATAGTCGGGAAGCTCCTGACGATATGAAGTTAATGGAGGTAATTTATTATTTTGAAGCGTAATCACGGTACCGGCCATGGTTGACCTCTTTCGGAATGTGATTCCGGCAGCCTCAAGATTACTTTGGATACCATTCAGACGCCGTGCCAAAACATTGGGCTGCGATGGAAAGTCCTGTGATTTTGTGCTGATGCCGTGCTCCGGAGCAATTTGAATCAACTCAATTTGAAGCTCAGAAATTCGACCTACCCATTCCTGACGGTTTTCCATGAATGCCAGCAACAGTGTGGCTACAACGTCCGAAGAAATTGCTTCCCTGTTTTGCAGTTCACGATTGATTTCATATTCTTGGAGAAACGCATTTCCCAATCCTCCAAGCGCTTCCCCAATGGCATAGCCCCAACGCGCAAAGTCTGCCATACGGGGAAGCCGGTTGAGCTTTACATTTGGAAAGATCGCCATTGCCTTGGCAAGCGTGTCAAACACGCCGCCAAGGATATATGGCAGGTCTTGCTGAAATTCGGCCTTAACCACAGCCTCCTCTTTTCTCTGCGTATCCGGAATGCGTTGCAGCTCCATCAGCAGCGACCGGTCAAGAAGGTCTGCCCGCCTCACTACGTTGTTGATTCCATTCATGCAAATGCAGCGTTTGAATGTAAAAATATAATCATCGGCATCCGAGAACAGCTTTCGCTGCTGAATCCCTCCTCCGGTAATTGCTTTACAGAGCATGTCGCTGGTTTCCTGATTCACCAAAGATAAATTATCAAAGGGGAGAAACCAGTGCTGTTGCAGGCTGATTGCCAGACTTTTCATATCGTGAGGCAGGGAAAGAGTCTCCAACTGCGACGGGTCAATAATACTTTTCAGAAAACCGGAAGCCGTACTCTTGGCGGAACCCTTTTCTCCGAAGAGGATAAGCGTTGTGTGTGGGATGTCCGGCACAAAGCAGGAAACCAACCAGCATAGGAACAACGTGTGATTCTCTTTCAGGTTGATATGTTTTAATACCCGCCTGATGTCTCCGGGGTTCTGCGGAAGCACCTGTTCATTCTGATGCGTGTAGCGTCTGAATATAGGATGCTTCTGGTTGGTCACACGCCAGCCTTCAGGGGTTACTTCTACAATCTGAAATTCCTTGCCTGTCAGATCGTAGTAAAATACATCCTCTTTTGCAGCGACCCGCACCGAAAGCGGAATCTGCTCTTGACCTTCTGCCATAGCCTTGGCCTCAAACAAATCAGCAACCTGCTTTATTGTCTCTGCATTTGCGGCTTTCTTGGTTTCTTGGAAAAGCAGCATTGAGGCAAACTTTTTGAAGTCACTTCCCTGTGATAGCGGTAGTACCTTTATGCCCTTGTCCGTTGGAATCTGAAGGAATGGCTGCTTTAACTGATCGAAAAATACCAGGCAGCCAGCGTTTTCGAGCGCCGTAATGATAATTTCTGCCTGTGTCCCTCTTGGCTCCTTTCTTTCAGCGAGCTTTTCGGATTTCGGGGCTTCTGTGGGCAGTGACGGAAGCTCCTGAACCGTGTGTCCTGCGGCCAACCAGTCGAAAACGTCCTCCTTTTCAGCAAGTCCCGGAAGCTGGAGAATTTTTGCGCCGGGGATGCTTTGGGCAATCCGATTGGCATAGCTTTTACCGGGTGTATCGTGGTCGGGAATAGCAAAAACTTGTTTCCCTTCAAAATATTTGGCATACTCGGCTTGCCATTTGGAGTTGGAGCCGCTATCCAGCGTTGTGGCCGTCAGTCCCTTTTCAATCAATGCCTCCGCACACTTCTCGCCCTCAACAAAATATACCGTAGATGCATTGAGCACAGCCGGGAGATTGTACGGAACGCGCCGCACATTTTCAAGGCCTTTTGTCCCGTCCGGCTTTTCGAAGGAGAATGATTTTTTCCCACCCTCGTGTTCGAAACGGAATTTCCGATAGGCTACCTCGCCGTTTTCATAATGGTAAGTGTACTCTGTCTTTTTCATGGTGTACTTCCTTTCAAATAAATCTTTTTCATTCAGACCTGCGCAACGCAGAATTTCTTTCCTGTCACACCCTGCAAAGCAGTGAAGACAGATGCGATTTTCCTCGTCGGAATATCGGATGGACAAGCTGGGGTTTTTGTCATCATGGGCGGGACACAGCGCCATATATGTATTGGCTCCGGTTTGCTTAACTTCATTGAAATGCGATAGAATACTTGTTAGATTCATTTTTGATCTTCTCCTTTTTGTAGTAAATGTGGATTGTCATGAGTGATTTATCACGCGCACAGTTGGGCATTTTCTTTCACATCCTTGGTCTGCTGTTCCTGTATTTCCTGAATGATGGCATCGAAGCACTCATAGGCAAACTGGCGAGCCATTTTCTTGCTGATTATAATTTCCGGCATTGTGGTAGCCTCCGATTATTAATTCGAAATCAATTTCTGATTCCTTTAACCATCGGCGCAGCATCAGTTTACTTTAAGGAACAACTTCTGATTTGAATCATCAGGCTCTCTGCCCGCATCTACAGAAACGAAGCAGCTCCTCAGAATTCATTTTGCGGAACGAAATCTTAAAATGATTCTGAATGCATCCTTATTAACGCTAGGCAAACTGAAAGTTCACTTTGAAGAACGTATCAATTCTGCTTTTTCCGGTGGCAATGCTCTTAACTACCATGTTTTATAATTCACTTTGCGGAACTAAATTGGGCAAAAATAGGAGACTCAGGCAATCAATGAAACTTAGCACAATAAAAAATACCCTCTGCACCGATAAGCAGTGCAGAGAGTATCTGGCAAAGATTCGCTGGAAGGACGGATTTGTCTGCCCGCGCTGCAAAGGCAGCGAAGCGTGGAAAACAGAGGAAGTCAAATTTAAGTGCAAAAAATGCGGATACAAAATGTCCGTCACCGCAGATACGGTTTTGGAGCAGACTCATGTTCCGCTGCAAAAATGGTTTATGGCAATCTGGCTTTTGACGGAAAGTGGGGAAGCGTATACGGTTCAAAAGCTACAGGAAGAATTGCAAATTGGCAGCAACCGCACGGCGCTGAAAATACTTCAGACCATACGCAAAGCGCAAAACGTTTTGGCCGCAGAAAAGCAGCAATCTCCGAATAAGCTGATATATCCAGACATAGAAATTTCGGAAAAACGGATTCGGTTTCGCAATCAAAACATTCCCGCCGTAATAGCTGTAGAGCGCTACAACGGAAAGCCTCGATATATGTTCATTCAGCAGATTGAAACCCGCAACAAAGAGCAGATGGTTCGTTTTTTGAAGGCGCACACTGACCCCGATGCGATAAAAGCAGGAATCACAATCGTATCGGATAGTCTTTCGCAGTCCGATTTGGGTTCAGAATATCACTTTGAAGTTCCGAATATTCAATATACCTTCCGGTATACAGGAAAGGTGTTGGACACGTTCACTACATGGGTTGCTGAAAACCGTCTGCGAGATTCATTTGACGTGGTCTGTACTCGTTTTTGTAAAGCGTATAACCGGAAGTTCCTCCCGCAGCCACGGATAAGCTACGAGGAAGTTTTGAATTATATTTTGAAAATGCCCGTGGAGAAATAAAAAAAGCGATACCGCCGAACATGACGGTACCGCTCAATTAATTATGATTTAGTTAAGGTACATGCATCACTATGCTCATCCAAAGGCATTAGCCTTTCGGCGGAAAGGGGTCTCGCCCATGGGAGTCCTTATCCCTGATTTGCCCGTTGGGGCGATGGATAACCAACTCAGAGCCTTGATTTCGAGAAATCTCACGAGCAATATTAATTGCTTCCTTCTGTGTAGTTGTTCGAACGGTTGCTCGGGTATTACCCTCGCCCTTTACCTGCCATCCCCCATTAGGGTGTGGTACGACATGTTGATTTTTGGGCATTCCATTTGCACCTTCTTTCACAAATTCTTCTTAAGATATTCGTTGTCACAAAGAACGTTTCGCCAAGCGGCTGTCCCAGTTAATGCAGCAACAAATATGCGGTCATTTTTATCCATGTGGGCAAAGAGCTTATCACGTACTTGTACACAACTTTCATTTGTTTTAATAAACCAAGTGGATTCCGTGATATACGCCCAGATGCTATAGGATTTAATCACTTCGTAAAGCCCATTATAATTCTGCCCCGGAGAGCAAAGGTCATACTCAATAATCATTGAAGTCATAGGCACACCTCTTTATCTAAGGCGGGTAATCCGCCCGCAGTATGGACATCTACTGGGATTACTAAGTGGAATGACTCTCTTGCCACAACGGCAAATATAATAAGTGTATTTGATTCTCATATCTTTACCTCGTTTTCTAAAAAATATTTGGTTTTAACCTATATAATCACATTTTTAGAAAAAGCCTGCGTTTTTTTACCTTTCTGGGCACAGATTTTAGTGTTGCAATCGAGAATTCAGTGTGGTACAATGCGGATGCAATCAGACAAAGTACAACATCCCGTGCTTCTGTCGTCCCGCAGGACACCGAGCTGCAACTCGGTGTCTTTTCTTTTTCGTATTTTATGTGTTTTTTTCAAAGAACTGATTAGGATTACAGCCCAAGGCTCCCTCTAGGATGCGATTGGTAAGGTTCACCTTTGCTCGAGGAGTCTTGTAATCGCTCATTCTGTACAGCTGACATTTGCCATACGAATCCTTGTGTGCAACCCATACTTGATCTCTCCTATAGTCTCCGTCTAGCAAAAGCGGCTGATGTGAGGTACAAATAAGCTGCGCGTTGTGCGGATTGGTTAGCTCATTGTTAAAGAGGGCAATAATTTCTTTTGCCAAGGAGAGATGCAGGCCGTTCTCCAGTTCATCAACTACCAGGACCCCACCTGATTCAAGAACATTGAAAAGGTAGGGAAGTGCGGTAAATAGCTTTACCGTTCCTAGGGATTCATCAGCAAAAAACGAGATTGGCGTCCCAGTGGTCGAGGTGCCACCTTCGTCAATGGCATGAATTGTATCGACACCAACAACAGTTTTCATTGCAATAATCTCACGGTTTTCAAAATCGTCAGCATCCACCTTCTGCCGTCCAACTTCTTGTTCCTCTAAGGACACCTTAATTTTTCGAAGCGTAGGATCTGCTTTTTGCAGAATTGATAGATACTTTTCCAATCTTTCTTCAGAAAAAGAATCTTTTGCATTTGCTGGTGCAATTCTCGCCGCGGTCATGCTAATGACTTGAATGTCTCTAATTGCTGCGACAATTCGAGAAGCTAGTTGATTATTTAGCAATGCTGCGACAGGCAAGCACAACGCTTCCTCTTTAACACGATGTTTGGCACTTTCGAATTCTTTCAAATCCGATCGCAACGTAATGTCTTCGAAGGATGGAGATGTGCGTTCGAGTAACTTTTCTGTTCTTCGACGCTTCTTGGTTAAAAGTTCCGACGTAATAGTCTTTCCTTTAATTCCAAATTCGTAATGATATGTAGTCCCCTCTATGACGAGATCAACGGAAAAAACAGTCGGTCGTTCCTGATATTCTGCTCCAAATGCAAAAGGACGCACCGGAGCATCAAGTCCTTTGAATTGGGGAATGGCCAAGAATTCGGAATTATTCATTGCGGTCAGTGGAGAAAAAGCCAACAGACGCTGAATCTCTCTTAGTATCTTGCAAAAGAACGTCTTTCCAGAGCCATTGGCACCATAAAGAAATGATACTTTATTAAATCTCGTATCTTCGATACCTATTGTATTTTCGAGGTATTCTTTTTTACTGGGGTCAATTTCTGTTGTAAACACTACCCGGTCTGCAAAAGAGGCAAAATTCTCGGCGGACAAGGATTTTAAGATTGTATTAACCATGCGTTTCTCTCCTTTTGGCTTCTAAAATAACATATAAATCGTGGACTGTCAACTGCTTAATTTTGATATTTCGATGTTCGAATCGATATTGCGAATATTACTCGTGTTTTCAACACAAGAAGCGAAATTTGCATCTTAATTCTTTGGCCGTCAAGATTAGCGCAGCGAAGATGATCTCCATGGAGTCTCCTGCCCCGTTGCCCATACTAGTTGGTGCGCAGATATAAATCAAATAAGCTACGTTAAGCTACGTGCTTTGTGGCGCAGATGTATTGGCACTACTTGCTTCCTCTCAAACGTCGTTCTTTGTGCCATTACACACTATTTCCTGCTCTTGCATTTTTGAAAATGACCGTGGAGAAATAAAAAAAGCGATACCGCCGAACATGACGGTATCGCTTGAAGAAAATGGTTTATTTAAGAGGCATGGAAAAGCCAAAGCCCCCGAGAAAATAGACTTCTCGGGGACTTTGTTTAATATTGCTGTGGTGCTCCAGCGGGGATTCGAACCCCGGACACCCTGCTTAAAAGGCAGGTGCTCTGCCTACTGAGCTACTGGGGCATATCGGTGTGAAAAAGTTGTGTGCTATCCAGAATATCAGACGCGAATCCAGCGAAGCGATTCGCGGTTGATGTGGCTGGGATGGCGGGATTCGAACCCACGATATCAGAGTCAAAGTCTGGTGTGTTACCATTACACTACATCCCAAT